>DASQSR010000001.1:0-3441 GCA_035642295.1 Allostellaceae bacterium
GTGCCGCGATAGTGCAGGCCGCGCGTCCAGGCGAAGATCGAGGCAATCGGGTTGGTCGAGGTCTCCTTGCCTTGCTGGTGCAGGCGATAGTGGCGCGTCACCGTGCCATGCGCCGCTTCCGCCTCGATCGTCTTGCCGTCGGGCGTCATCAGCACCGAGGTCATGAGGCCGAGCGAGCCGAAGCCCTGCGCCACCACGTCGGACTGCACGTCGCCGTCATAGTTCTTGCAGGCCCAGACGAAATTGCCGCTCCACTTCAGCGCCGCGGCCACCATGTCGTCGATCAGGCGATGCTCGTAGGTAATGCTCTTCGCCTTGAACTTGCCGGCGAACTCCTTGTCGAACACCTCCTGGAAGAGGTCCTTGAAGCGGCCGTCATAGGCCTTGAGGATGGTGTTCTTGGTCGAGAGATAGACCGGCCAGCCGCGCTGCAGGCCGTAATTCAAGCAGGCCCGGGCAAAGCCGCGGATGGAGTCATCGAGATTGTACATGCTGAGGGCGACGCCGCCGCCGGGGAAGTCGAAGACGTCGTACTGCATCGGCTTGCCGCCGCCCGTGGGCGTGAAGGTCAAGGTGAGCTTGCCCGGACCCGGCACGACCAGGTCGGTGGCGCGGTACTGGTCGCCGAACGCATGGCGGCCGATGACGATGGGCGCGGTCCAGCCCGGCACCAGCCGCGGCACGTTGTGGCAGACGATGGGCTCGCGGAAGATGGTGCCGCCGAGGATGTTGCGGATCGTGCCGTTGGGCGACTTCCACATCTTCTTGAGATGGAACTCCTGCACCCGCGCCTCGTCGGGGGTGATCGTCGCGCATTTGACGCCGACGCCGTATTTGGCGATGGCGTTGGCGGCGTCGACGGTGATCTGGTCGTCGGTCTTGTCGCGGGCCTCGACGCCGAGGTCGTAGTACTTAAGCTCGATGTCGAGATAGGGCAGGATCAGCTTGTCCTTGATGAAGGCCCAGATAATGCGCGTCATCTCGTCGCCGTCGAGTTCGACGACGGGGGTCTTCACCTTGATCTTGCTCATGACCGGCTATCCTGCAGGGTAAGGGCGAAAGGCGGCGCGACCATAGCAGCTGAGAGGCCGGGCGCAAGCGCGCCCCCGGCATGGCGGCTGCGCCTTAGGCGAGGCGGCTGTCGCCCGGGAGCGTCGGCTCCGGCATCGCCGCCAGCGCGGGCAGGACCTCGTCCACACCGCCGACAACGCGGAAGAAGTTGCGCGCCGCCGGCGAGGTGAAGCCGTGGGCGATGGTATGCTCGATCAGCGCCGAAAGCGGCGCCCAGTAGCCGCCGATATCGGCGATGACGATCGGCTTGTCGTGGAGACCGAGCTGCTTCCAGGTGACGATCTCGATCGTCTCGTCCAGCGTGCCGAGTCCGCCGGGGAGCGTCACGAAGCCGTCGGCGAGATCGAACATGCGCTGCTTGCGCTCGTGCATGCTGGCGACGACGACGAGCCGCGCGTTGGGATGCGCCAGCTCGCGATCGCGCAGATGGCTGGGAATGACGCCGGTCACGCGTCCGTTGCGCGCCAGCGCCGCATCGGCGATCAGCCCCATCAGTCCGACCCGGCCGCCGCCATAGACGAGCTCGATGCCCGCTTCGGCGAGGCGCGTGCCGAGCCGCACCGCCGCCTCGGCATGGATCTCGTCGATGCCGCGCGAGGAGGCGCAATAGACGCAAAGTCGTTTGATTGCCGCCATCAGGCGTCCGCCGCTTTCATCAATGTGTTGCAATGGGGTAGAATGCCGCACTGTGCTTGGCAAGGGTCGATAAGGACGCATGGGACGAGTCGGTCTGATCTCGGGCATCGCGGCCGCGGTGCTCATCGTCGCCGGACTCGCGTATTGGCGTTGGAGCAACGAGCCGCAACCGGCAGCACCTCCGCCTCCGGCCGCCAATCTTGCGCCGACGGCGCCGCAGCCGGGTCCCGCCGCCCCCACCGCGCCGAGCTTTGACGTGGTGCGCATCAACCCGCAAGGGGAGGCGGTGATCGCCGGGCGCGCGCCGCCGGGCGCCGAGGTCACCGTTCATGATGGCGACAAGGTGCTGGGCCAGGTCACCGCGGACGCCAACGGCGACTGGGTGATGCTTCCCAAGGAGCCGCTGGCGGCGGGACCGCACCAGCTGAGCCTCACCGCGCGCGACAAGAACGGCACCGAGACCAGCTCCTCGGGCGTTGTCGCCATGGTGGTGCCGCCGCATCCGCCGGGCGCGCAGCCGGCGCCGTCGAACGCGCCGGTCGCGGTCCTGGTGCCGCGCCAGGGCAGCGGCCCGGCCAAGGCGATGCTGCTGCCGCCCGGGAAGAAGCTCGCCCTCGACGTGATCGAATACGACGCCACCGGCAAGGTCCAGCTTCTGGGCCGCGCTCAGCCGCAATCGCGAATCGGCGCTTATCTCGACGGCAAGGCGAGCGGGAGCGCCGCCACCGAGGCCTCAGGCGGTTGGTCGCTGGTGCTCGATGGCAACGTGCCCGAGGGGCACCATCAGTTGCGGGTCGACGCCCTGGACCCGAAGGGCCGGCGCCTCGCCGAGCTCAACCTCAGTTTCGAGCGGGTTGCGCCGCCGGCCGGGGCGCTTGCCGTCGACATCCAGCCGGGCAACAATCTCTGGCGCATCGCCCAGCATTCCTACGGCGACGGCCTGCTCTATACCGAGATCTATCAGGCGAACCGCGCCAAGATCGACAACCCCGACCTGATCTACCCCGGCCAGGTCTTCGCCGTGCCGGGCAAGCACTAGGCCAGAAAAAGCGCTAAGCCGGACAGGAGCGGCTCTCGCGCTTGCTATGCAAGCGCTGTCGCCGCCGCGGACGAACGCCGATGGCGTTCGCCTAGGGCTCGCCGCCCACCGCGACGATGAGGTCGAGATAGGGGCGGCTGCGCAGCAGCAGAGTGGTCGCGCCGGCGATCACCGCGGTCGGCGTCAGCGGCAATCCCAGGTCGATCTCGCCGGAAGCGCGAATGCGGTGCTCGGGGGTAATCTCCCAGCGCAGGCCCGAGGCGTGGCGGGCCGCCGCCAGGACCGTGCGCAGCCGCCGACGGCGGCGCGCATTCTCGATGCTGAACGGCAGGTGCCCGAGCTCGCTGGTCAGGCTCAAGACCGGGCGATCGTGCCGCCGCTCGGTCCGTGCGGTGAACGGGACCTCGTTGAAGCAGAAGCGGAACTTCAGCACCCCCGAAGGCCGCGCCGGGCCCAGCCCGAACGAGGCGCCGAAGCGGTCGATTTCGAAGGGGAGCGGGAGGCGTCCGAGCGAGGCGACGACGCCGTCGAGCGGCGCGTCTGCCGGCGCGGGAAGAGCGGAAACGGCGTTCATCGCCGCCACTCTCGCCGGTCATCCTTAAAATCGGGTTTACCGCGGGGGCTTTCGCCGCAGTTCTCCTCTGCCGGGCGCGCCGGGAACGGGCGGCGCCGCGCCCGTTGCGGCACGCCGCTCA
>DASQSR010000002.1:0-3047 GCA_035642295.1 Allostellaceae bacterium
TGCATCTCCGCATCGATCTTGGCGCGGTCGTAGAAATCGGGGTTCTGCCAATCGATCCCGTGGCGCGTCGGCGCCTCGAGGCTGCCTTCCCGCATCGCTCCTCCTGCCCCTCAAGTGCGAAGGGGCGCAATGCTGCGCCCCTCCCGACCCTTCGGTTTTGGGCTCAGCAATCAGGCGAGCGTGTCGAGCGCCTTTTGGAAGCGCCCGGCATGCGACTTCTCGGCCTTGGCGAGGGTCTCGAACCAGTCGGCGATCTCCTCGAAGCCTTCCTGGCGCGCGATCCGCGCCATGCCGGGATACATGTCGGTGTATTCATGCGTCTCGCCGGCGATCGCCGCCTTCAGATTGTCGCCGGTGCCGCCGATCGGACGGCCGGTGGCGGGGTCGCCGACTTCCTCGAGAAATTCGAGATGGCCGTGGGCGTGTCCGGTCTCGCCTTCGGCGGTGGAGCGGAACACGGCGGCGACATCGTTGTAGCCCTCGACATCGGCCTTTTGTGCGAAATAGAGATAGCGACGGTTCGCCTGGCTCTCGCCGGCAAAGGCGGCCTTCAGGTTCTCCTCGGTCTTCGATCCCTTGAGCTTCGCCATGAGCTTCCTCCTCGGTGCTGCGCTGGAATCCCTCGGCGCGCGGGCGCGCGCTCGCGTCCGATTCTTATGACCCGCCCCGGGTCCCCTGTCAATAGATTAGAAGAGTTCTAATTCGGCTTTCGCCTGCCGCGCCGCCCGCCCGCTCAGCCCGGCTCGCGCTCGACCCGGATGATGACGTCGACGCGCCGGATCGCGGTGCCTTCGGGGGGCGCCGGAACGTTGGCGACATCGATGTAATGGCCGGGAATGTCGACCAGCTTGCCGCTCTCTTCGATGAAGAAGTGGTGGTGGTCGCTGACGTTCGTGTCGAAATAGGAGCGCCCCGGATTGACCACGACCTCGCGCAGCAGTCCGGCGCCGATGAACTGATGGAGCGTGTTGTAGACGGTGGCGAGCGACACCGGCACCGCGGCGGCCAGCGCCTCGCCGTGAAGCTGCTCGGCTGTGACATGCCGGTCGCCCCGGTCGAACAGGAGGCGCGCCAAGGCAAGTCGCTGCCGCGTCGGGCGCAGGCCGGCGCCGCGCAGCAGCTCCAGGGCATTGGCGAAGGGGCGTGACCCGCTCATGACTTCCCGTGCCTGGCCGCGAAAACGAATAGTCTACCGGAGGATTGCTGCCCTGGCAAAGCCCGCTTGCGGGCGCCGCCGGGGCCTCAATCGCCGGTCTGGAGCCGCTCGACCAGCTCGCGCACCGTCGGGATGAAGCCGTTGGCGTAGAACGGGTCGCGGGCAAAGCGGTAGGCGTTGTGGCCGGCGAACATCAGCTGGAACTCGACGTCGTCGGAGTGGCTGATCTTCTGCAGCGTCTTCTGGATGCAGAAGCTGCGCGGATCGGCCTTCTTGCCGGTGGTGCCCTCTTCGTTCTGCTCCCAGTTGGAGAATTGGCAGGCGGACAGGCAGCCCATGCAGTTGACCTGGTCCTCGCGGATCTCCAGCGCCTTTTCCCGCGTAACGAAGATCAGCGTCGAATCCGGCGTGCGCAGCGCGTCGGTAAAGCCCTGGCGCATCCAGGTGAGGGCGCGCTCGCGGTCGTGCGGCGTCAGATAGACGACGCGGCCGCGCGCGCCGACCTCGAGCGGCGCCAGATGGTCGCCGACTGCCTCGACGGAATAGGCGAGCTGCCGCTCGGAGCGCTCCTGCAGCTCGCCGAGGAAGCCGTTGCGCACCGCCGAGGAATAGAAGCCGGTGGGGCTGAAGCGGTTGAGCGAGACGTCGCCTTCGCGCAGCGTCAGCAGCTTCCGCTTCCATGCCTCGGAGATCGGGCTTTCCTTGGTGAGAAGCGGCCGGGTGCCGAACTGGAAGGCCATCGGCCCGAGCTCGGGATTGTCGATCCAGTCGCGCCACTCTTTGAGGCACCAGACGCCGCCCGCCATGAAGATCGGTGTCGCGTCCAGGCCCCACTCGCGCATCATCTCGCGCAGCGCCCGCACCCGGGGAAACGGCGCCTCGGGCTTTACCGGGTCCTCGGAATTGGACAGCCCGTTATGCCCGCCGGCAAGCCAGGGGTCCTCGTAGACGACGCCACCGAGCCAGCCACGGAACTTGTGGTAGGCGCGCTTCCACAGCGCCCGGAAGGCGCGGGCCGAGGACACGATGGGATAGTACTGGACGCCGTATTGCGCGCAGATCTCCGCGATCTTGTAGGGCATGCCGGCGCCGCAGGTGACGCCGTGGATGAGCCCGCGCGCCCCCTCCAGGACGCCGTGGAGAATGCGCTCGGCCGCGCCCATTTCCCACAGCACGTTCATGTGGATGCGCCCCTGGCCGTTGGAGCGCTCATGGGCGATACGGGCCTGCTGGATGCCGCCGGCGACGGCGTAGGAGATCAGCTCCTCATGCCGCTCGCGCCGCGTCCGGCCATGATAGAGCTGAAGGATCTGGCGGCCCTCGGCGTCATAGGTATCGGCATTGACGCCCGAGAAGGTGCCGACGCCGCCAGAGGCCGCCCAGGCCCCCGAGCTCTCGCCGTTCGACACGGAAATGCCCTTGCCGCCCTCGACCAGCGGCAGCACCTCCCGGCCGGAGATGACCAACGATTTGAGTCCGATCACATCCCCTCGCCACGCGTCGACGGCGCCCGGCGCCGCCATACCCTTATGTATTGGTTGCGCCAGTGATAATCAAATGTCATCGAGCCCGTCGGCGACCTGGTCCGGGCAGTCGCTGAAAACCGCGGTGACGCCCCACGAGAACAGCTCCCGCGCCCGCTCCGGCAGATTGACGGTATAGGCGAAGAGGGGGAGTCCGGTTTCCGCCACCATCGCCGCGGTGGTGCGATCGAGCCTGCGCTGATCGGCATGGAGCGCGGCGCATTGCAGCGCCGCCACCTGCTGCTGCCAGTCGCGCGGCACGGCGCCGACGAGGAGCGCGCGCTCGAGCTGCGGCGCCGCCTCGCGCGCCGCCGCCAGCGCCGCCGGCTTGAAGCTCGACAGCAGCGGCGGCGGCAGGCTCTGTGGCC
>DASQSR010000003.1:0-19145 GCA_035642295.1 Allostellaceae bacterium
TCGGCACGGGCCACCTCAAGTCGATTGCGGTACCCGGAGACGGGATCCTCGCACGGCAGCGTGACGTCAAGGCGCTGGTGGAGTTTCGCGTCCCGTTCGAGCTCGATCGCCAGCAGATCGACGACGTGGAACGCGGCGCAAGCGATTCCGACTGGCAGCCGGCGAAGGACGCTGCACAGAAGATCGCCTATGCCGAGGACCGAGCCATTTTCGAGGGCTACGCCGCGGCGGGCATCGTCGGCCTCCGTCAGGGGACCAGCAATCCCGTCATGACGCTACCGGCAGACGTGCGTCAGTATCCTGATGCCGTTGCCGAGGCGCTGAGCCAGCTGCGTCTCGTCGGTGTCAACGGTCCCTATTCGGTGGTGCTGGGCGCCGATGCCTATACCGCCCTCGCCGAGAGCAGCGACAGCGGATACCCGGTGTTGGAGCACATCAGAAAGCTGGTCAAAGACGACATCATCTGGGCCCCTGCCATCGCCGGCGCCTTCGTGCTCACCACGCGTGGCGGCGATTTCGACCTGCACATCGGCCAGGATATCTCGATCGGGTATCTCAGCCACACCGACAGCGTTGTGCGCCTCTACTTGCAGGAAACGCTGACGTTTCTCCTGCTCACGACGGAAGCCGCCGTCGCGCTCGTACCTCCCGCCGAGAAGAAGTAGCGGACCTGAGTGAGACCGGCCGAAGGGTTGCGGCGGTCGCACTGAGAAAGCTTCGGAGCCCGCGCTGACGGTCGCGCGGCTCGAAACTAAAGCCCTTGCCTAACTGTCGCGGCCGTGATACTTAGGCACATGCTTAACCAATCGCCCGACCTCGGCCGGCTGTTCCACGCTCTCGCCGACCCGGCGCGGCGGGCGATCATCGAGCGGTTGAGCCAGGGGCCGGCGCCGGTAAGCGAGCTGGCGCGGCCGCTGCCCATGTCGCTGCCGGCGGCGATGCAGCATCTGGGCGTCCTCGAGGCGGCGGGCCTGGTCGCGTCCGAAAAGGTCGGGCGGGTGCGCACCTGCAGCATCAAGCCCCAGGCGCTGCGCCAGCTCGAGCAGTGGATCAACGCAAGGCGGACCGAGTGGGAGCATCGCCTCGACCGCCTCGGCGAGTATTTGAAAACCCTCGACAACGAAGGAGAGGACGATGGCCCCGGCAACTGAGACGAGAAACGAGACGGCGGCGGTGCCGCCGCTGCGGCTCTCGCGCGTCTTCCACGCCCGGCGCGAGACGGTGTTCAGGGCCTGGAGCTCGGCCGAGCACGTGAAGCGCTGGTTCAGCCCGGAGACCTTCACCATTCCCGACGCCAAGATCGAGATGCGCGTCGGCGGCGCCTTCGACGTCTGCATGCGCTCGCCGGCTGGCGAAGAGCACTGGATCCGCGGCCGCTTCGTCGAGGTGACGCCGAACAGCCGGCTCGTGATCGACATGCGCGTCACCGACAAGGCCGGCGCGGCGCTGTTCGGCGCCCATACCGAGGTCGATTTCGCCGATGCGCTTGGTGGGACGCGCATGGACGTGGTCCAGACCTATACGCTGATCGATCCTGCCAAGGCATGGATGGTGGCGGGCGCGCCGGAAGGATGGCGCTCGACGCTCGACAAGCTGGAGAAGGAGGTGGTGCGCATGCAAGGCGGGACCGAGGCCGGACAGCGGGGGGTGGCGCATGGCAGCTTCCATCTCGAGCGCAGCTACGACGCGCCGGTCGCGCGGGTCTGGCGCGCCTTGACCGACCCCATGGCCAAGCAGAAGTGGTTCGCCGGCACGCCCGGCCGCTGGGAGCTGATCGAGCGGCAGATGGATGTCCGCGTCGGCGGGCGCGAGCGCCTCCGCGGCCGCTGGGAGGGCGGCGTTGTTTCCACCTTCGATGCCACCTATCACGACGTGATCCCGAACGAGCGGCTCATCTACAGCTATGAGATGCATCTCGACGACAAGAAGATCTCGGTGTCGCTGGCGACGCTGGAGCTCAAGGCCGCCGGCGCCAAGACCACGCTGAAGGTGACGGAGCAGGGCGCCTTCCTCGACGGCTACGACGATGCCGGCTCGCGCGAGCACGGCACCGGCCAGCTCCTCGATGCGCTGGGAGCGTCGCTGAAGGAGTGAGCGATCCGCCCGCCCGCGCGGGGCCTAGCTCGCGCGCTCGGGATAGCGGATCGCTTCGATCTCGAGCGCGACCTGGCCGGCAGGGCGGCGCCATTGCACGACGTCGCCGACGCCGGCGCCGATCAGTGCACGCGCCAGCGGCGACACCCAGCTCACCTTGCCGTGCTCGGCATCGGCCTCATCCTCGCCGACGATGGCAAATCGATGCCGCGCGCCGGCGGAATCGACCACATCCACCACCGCGCCGAAAGCGACCTCGTCCGCCGGCTGCTGCGCCGCGTCGACCGGAATGGCGCGCTCAAGCCGAGTCTCGAGATAGCGGATGTCGCGCGCGACATGGGCAACGCGCAGCTCCTTCTCGGGGCTGTCGGGCGCCGCCGCCAGCCGCCGCTGCTCCCCCTGGGCCGCGGCGAGACGCTCTTCGAGCTGTTTCAGTCCGCGCCGCGTTACATAGTTGGGGTGCGGGCTGACCGGCAGCTCCGGCAGCGCTTCCGTCCGCGCGTCACTGTCGCTCTCGTTGACGAAGGCTCGGCTCATCGCGCATCTCCCCATCGCTTGGCGCTGCCGGCATAGATAGGCAACGACGGCGCGCTCAGGAGGTTCCCGTGGCCCCACCGGAGGGTGAATTCATGATCTATGACCGGCGCATCGAGCTTTTCACCGGCGACATCACGGGGCTCGCGGTCGACGCCATCGTCAATGCCGCCAATTCCTCGCTGCTCGGCGGCGGCGGCGTCGATGGCGCCATTCATCGCGCCGCCGGCCCCGAGCTCGTGGCGGAATGCCGCGGCCTCGGCGGCTGCGCGACGGGCGAGGCCAAGATCACCCGCGGCTACCGCTTGCCGGCGCGCCACGTCATTCACACAGTCGGTCCAGTCTGGCGCGGCGGCGGCGCCGGCGAGGCGGCGCTGCTCGCCCGCTGCTATCGCTCCTCTCTCGCGTTGGCCGTCGCGCATGGGATCGGCTCGATCGCCTTTCCCGCCATCTCGACCGGCGTTTACGGCTTTCCGCGCGCCGACGCCTGCACCATTGCCATCGACGAAACCCATCGCTTCCTCCTCGGCGACCAGAGAATGGAGCGGGTCGTCTTTGTGTCCTTCGACGCCGAGACCGCGGCGCTCTACCGCCGTGTGCTCGGCCGCGATCCGCACCCTGGCCGCAACGGCGCCTAGTCGAGCCGCTTGCCGTCGAGATCCTTGGCGGCTTTCTCGCTCTCGCGCCGCACCTTCTCGCGCGCCGTCTTGGTCGTGCCGTGGCGGGTGCGACTGGTCGCGGCCGCCTCTTCCGCCTCGCGGCGGCGACGCTGCTTGCGGAATTGCCTGAGGTTGACGATGTCAGCCATGGCGTCCTCCTGCCGGCTTGGCCGGCATGCTATGGTGCGCGCGGTCCGGGAGAGGTTTCTTGCGCAAAGCGGCTGTCGTTCTTGCCATTCTCATTGTCCTCGTCCTCGCCGGCCTTGTCATTACGCCGCAATTCATCGACCTCGACCGCTTCCGCGGACCGATCGCGGCGCAGCTTGCCGAGCGCACCGGCTTGCCCGTCGAGCTTCAGGGGCCGATCGAGCTCGCCCTGCTGCCGACGCCGACGCTGACCGCCGGCGCGGTGCGCATCGCCAACCCGCCGGGTACGGCGGTACCGGACATGGTAAGGCTGCGCGCGCTGGAAGTGAAGCCGGCGCTGCTGCCGCTGCTCGCCGGCCGCCTCGAGCTGGTGAGCGCGACGCTGGTCGAGCCTGAGATCGATCTCGAGCGTCTTGCCGACGGGCGATGGAACTGGCGCGGCGCCGCGCCGGCATCGCCGCAAGGCGCTGCCGCGCCGTTCGATCGCCTCTCCATCCAGAACGGCGCGGTCACCTGGCGGTTTGCCGGCGGCGCCGAGCGCTTCGAGCACATCACTGCGGCGGCGACGGTCGACGATGCGTCCGGTGAGATCGGCGCCAGCGGCAGTCTCGTCGCGCGCGGCGCCGAGCTTCGCTTCGATCTCGACAGCGGCGCGCCCGGCGCCGCGACGGTGCCGGTGCAGCTGACGGTGACGACGCGCCCCGCGGCGCGGCTTCAGCTCGATGGCGAGCTGAGCGGGCCGGCCGATGATCTCGGCATTGCCGGCACGCTGACCTTCACCGGCCCGGACGCGAGGGCGATCTTCGCGACTCTGGCGCAGGCTTCGCTGCCGGCGGCGCTCGCGCAGAAGCTCGCGGTAGAGGCCAAGCTCGGCGGGACGCTTGCGCGGCCGACGCTCGAGCACCTCGCGGTCGATCTCGGCCCGGCCCATGCCGAAGGCGCGCTTCACGTCGAGCCGGGAACACCGCCGAAAATCGCACTCACGCTCAGGGTGCCGCAGCTCGATCTCGATCGCTGGCCGGTGGCGCAGTCCCCGGCGGCATCGGCGCCGGGGCAGGGCTCCTTGGCCGGAGGGGTCGCCACTCTCGCCGGTGAAGCGCCGATCGAAGGCCGCGCGACGCCCAACCGCGCGGGTTTGCCGACGGCCTTCGCGGCGAGCCTCGATCTCGGCATCGATGCCATCGGCTGGCGCGGCGGGCTCATCCGCCAGGCGCGGCTCGAGCTCTCGTTGGCGCACGGGACGCTGACCCTCGGGCAGCTCGCGGCGGAGCTGCCCGGCGCCTCGGAGGTGTCGCTGAGCGGCGGCGCCGAGCTCACGCCCGACGGGCCGCGCGCCGAGGGGAAGGTCGAGATCGGCGCCGATGATCTCCGCAGCCTCCTCGGCTGGCTCGGCGTGCGCTTCGCGACGGTCCCGGCCGATCGGCTGCGCCGCGCGAGCTTCTCCGGCCGGCTGGCGCTGGCCGGCGATCGCCTCGACCTCACCGATGCCACGGCGACGCTCGATGCGACGCGCTTCAGCGGCGCGGCGACGGTGCTGTTACGGGCGCGGCCCGGCCTCGGCCTCAGGCTCGTGGCGGATCAGCTCAATCTCGACGCCTATCTGCCGCCCGGCGCGGCGCGAGGCGCGCCCGATCTGCCGAGCGGCGTTGCTTCCGGGCTGGGGGATTTCGACGCCAATATCGACGCCCGCATCGGCGCGCTCACCTGGCGCGGCCAGCCGCTCAGCGGCCTCCACTTGTCCGCGACGCTCCAGAACGGCGATGCCACGCTGCACGAGCTCAAGATCGGCGATCTCGGCGGCGCGACCGCGACATTGAGCGGCGTGGTCGAAGCGCTTTCCGGCACGCCGACCGGCCAGCTCGCCTTCGACATGCGCGGACCCCAGCTCGAGCGGGTGCTCCGCATCCTCGCGCCGCGCCTCGCCGGCAGGCGGATCTATGGCGCCTTCAGCCTCGGCGGCGGCATGCAGTACGACCGGGATAGGCTCACCATCGATACCGACCTGCAGCTGCTCGACGGTCATGCTCATGTGGTCGGCGACATCGCGCGCGCGAGCGGCGCGCTCGATCTCGGCTTCGATCTCGATCATCCCAGCTTCGCGCGGCTGGTGCAGAGCTTCAGCCCGCTCTACCAGCCGCCCGGCGATCCGGGCCCGGTGAAGCTCAGCGGCCGCATCGCCGGCGACCGCCACAAATTCACGCTCCAGCCTCTGGCGCTCGCCATCGGCCAAAGCACGCTCGCGGGCACCGTCGGCGTCGATCTCAGCGGCGCCAAGCCGAAGCTCGCTGCCGATCTCACTGCCGGCGACTGGGCGATCGACCGCTTCGTGCCGCAGCGGCAGACGGCGCTTTCCGGCGCGGGCAGCCTGCCGCCGGGACTGATGCCGGTCGAAGCGCGCATGCCGCCGGCGTCGACCCTGGCCCCGGCCCCGGCGAGCCCCGCCGTCTGGTCGGAGGCGCCGATCAAGCTTGGCCTGCTGCGCCGTGCCGATGTCGATCTGAAGCTTGCCGCGCACAGCCTCGCCTATGGCGGCTGGAAGCTCGACGGCGCCACGGTGTCGGCGGCGCTTGCCGACGGCGTGCTGTCGCTGAAGCAGGTGACCGGCGACAGCCTCGGCGGCACGGTGGCCGCCACGGGCACGATCGATGCGCGCGCCGTGCCGGCGGTGAAGACGCAGCTCGTGCTGAGAGACGCCCAGTTCAAGTCGCTGCTCGCCGGCGCCGGCTTCCTCGACGGCCGCTTCGACCTCGACGCCAGCCTCGATGCCGTCGGCGACAGCACGGCCACCATGATTGCGCATGCCTCGGGAACCGCAACGCTCGCCAGCGCGTCGGGCAGCTTCGGCGGCATCGATCTGAAGGCGGTCGATGCCGCTCTTGCGGCGCATCCCGGCAATCTCCTGGCGCTGCTGCGCGGCGGCGGGCGCACGCCCTTCTCGAAGCTGGCCGGCAGCTTTCAGATTGCCGATGGCATCGCCCGCAGCGACGATCTGCGCCTCGTCGCCGAAGGCGGGGAGGGCGCGGCCACGGCGCAGCTCGACCTGCCGCACTGGCAGATGGCGAGCCGCGTCGAGCTCCGCCTCGCGGCGACGCCCGCGCCGCCGCCGCTGGTGATGCGTCTCGACGGGCCGATCGACGCACCGCGCGTCGTCTTCGACATCAACGACTTCGAGCATTACCTGGCGCGCGCGGCGGGCGGATCGAAGCCGGCGAGGCCGTGATCTCCCCGAGGCGCGCGCTCACGCCGAGCGTGCGCCGCCGAAGCGGCCCATCGCCGCCACCGCGGCGGCCGAGCAGATCCCGGCGGCCGCCGCGACAAGGAAGATGCTGCTTGGCCGCCAATGCAACAGCAGGAGAATGCCGCCGAGCAGCGCGCCCGCGATCGAGCCGACGCGGCCGATGCCGAGCGCCCAGCCGATCCCGGTCGAGCGGATGAAGGTCGGGTAGTACCAGCCGGCAAGCGCATTGGCGCCCTGCGTCCCGCCGGTGCCCTGGAGGCAGCCGACGACGAAGATCAGCAGCAGCGAGAGAGCGAACGGCATCGCGGCGCTGACCGCCATCAGCGCCAGCACCGCCAGCGCGCCGACGACAAAGCCGGCGGCGAGCGCGCGATAGGGATTGAAGCGGTCCATCAGCCGGCCGATGGCGAGCGTGCCGACCATGGCGCCGACCTGCCACATCGCCGTCGCCGCCACCGCATGGCCGAGCGCGAGCCCGGCGCTGTTGAAGACGATCGGCAGCCAGCTCGTCAGCAGGAAGGTGACGAGGAGGCTGAGGAAGAAGACGATCCAGAGCAGCGTGCTGCCGAGGGCGCGGCCCTCGGTGAAGAGATGCTGCACCGGCACGCCGCGGCGGTTCTCCTCGCGCGAGGTGAAGCGCGTCTCGGAGGCAAGGTCGAGGCTCGGATCGATGCGGCTGAGATAGCGGATGATCTCGGTGCCGGGACGCTGCTTCAAGATCAGCAGCGCCACCGATTCCGGCAGCGCCAGCAGCAGCACCGGCACCATCAGCAGCGGCACCGCGCCGCCGACGAGGAAGACCGACGGCCAGCCGAAAGCCGGAAGCAGGCCCGCGGCGATGAAGCCGCCCACCGCCGCGCCGATGGTGAAGCCGACGAAGACCACGGTCACTGCCGTCGCCCGCAGCCGCCGCGGAAAATACTCGACCCCGAGCGCCACCGCATTGGGCATGGCGCCGCCGAGACCGAGGCCGGTGAGGAAACGCAGCACCAGCAGCTGATCGAGCGAGCCGGCAAAGGCGCTCGTCAGCGAGAAGATGCCGAAGAGGGTCGTCGAGACGGCGATGAAGCGCTTGCGCCCGAAGCGGTCGGCGAGGGGGCCGAAGAGCAGCCCGCCGATCATCAGCCCGACGAGGCCGAGGACGAAGACCGGCGTCAGCGCCGATTTTCCGACGTGCCAGGTGGCGACCAGCGCCGGCGCGACATAGCCGATCGCCTGCGTGTCGTAGCCGTCCATGAACAGCACCGCCATGCACAGCAGCAGGGTCCGAAACTGGAAGCCGCTGATCACCGGCCGATCGATGATGTCGGAAACATCGACAGTCGCCGCCGTCGCCATCGTCCCCTCCCGATAATTTCGAACATGTTCGGCGCCGCCGCCGCGCCTGTCAACCGCGGCCTGCGTCCGCCGGCGCGCTTGACAGGCCGGCGACAGAAAGCGAACATGTTCGAAAATATCGCGAAGGGCGCCCGCGGCGCCCATGACTGCGCGCGCAACGCAGCAACCCCACGAGAGGAGAAGCCGGATGACCCGCTCGATCGCCGCGCCGCCCACCTTGTCGCTCGCCGAGCGCGACCGCCGCTGGTCGCGCGTGCGCGGCCTCCTCCGTGAGCACGGGTTCGACGGCGTGCTCCTCGCCGGCTTCCGCGCGCGCGAGATGTATGAGAGCTATGTCAGCGACGACTACAACGAAGGCTGCGTCGTGTTCCCGCTCGACGGCGATCCCGTCGTCGTCACCTGGGCGGCGCTGCGCGTCATGCGCGCCCGCTACTCGGCCGAGCGCGGCCATGCCTTGTGGATCGCCGATTATCGCGTCGCCACCGGCGGCGCCGGCGTTGCCGAGGTGATCCGCGAGAAGGGCCTCGGCGGCGGCCGGCTCGGCGTCGTCGGGCTGCGCTCGCAGGCGCCGACCGAGATCTATGGCGCGATCCCGGCGAATTTCTGGCTCGAGCTCGGCGCGGCGCTGCCGCAAGCGCGCTTTGAGGATATCTCCGAGGAGTTCAGCCACCTGATGCTGGTCAAGAGCGCCGAGGAAATGGCGCAGGTCCGCTATGCGGCGAAAGCCGCTGAAGCCGCCTGCAAGGTGATCGCCGAGGTGACCGAGCCCGGCATCGGCGAGGAGGTGGTGTTTGCCGAGGCGACGCGCGAGATGCTGCGCTACGGTATCGGCCTGCGCTATCCCATGATCGTCATGAATTCCGGACCGGAAACGCTCTCCTGGGGACCGCCGCGCTGGACCACTCGCGGCGAGGCGCCGCGCCGGCTCGAGCGCGGCGACCTGATGCAGGCGGAGCTGATGCCGCTCTGCGGCAACCAGGAGGTCCAGGTGCAGATGACGGTGGCGCTCGATCCGCTCGACGCCGCCAACCGGGAGTGCGAGCGCGTCGCGCGCGCCTCCTACGAGGCCGGGATCAAGGCGCTGAAGCCGGGGATCACCTTCGCCGATCTCGTGTCGGCGATGGCCGAGCCGCTCAAGACCGCCGGCTGCTGGGCCTATACGCCGCTCGTGCATTCGCTCGGCCCGCATTTCCTCGCCGGCCGTCCCGGCGTCAACATGGAGAAGGTCGATCTCGGCGTGCGCATGGCCGGCGCTCCCGGGGTGCGCGAGCGCAAGGCGGTGCTGCAACCGGGCATGGTCTTCGCCTTCGAGCCCAATGCCTGCCTCGACCGGCACCGGGTCAATATCGGCGGCACGGTGATCGTGACCGAAACCGGCTGCGAGGAGCTCAACCACATCCCGACCGAGGTCACGCACAAGCAATAGCGCCTAGGCGAACTCGCGTCAGCGAGTTCGTCCGCGGCGGCGACAGCGATTGCGCAGCAATCGCGAGAGCCGCACCGTTCCGAGTAGCCGCTAGCCGCCCGTGCCTCCCGCGCGCGGCCCGAGCTCGCCGCTGCGATAGCAGGCCAGGATGAAGAGGCGGAGCGCGCTCGAGAGATTGCCGCGTCGCTCGGCGTCGACGGTGCCGATGAGTGCATTGAGCGAGACGCCGCGCCGCCGGGCAAGCTCGCGCAGGTCCTCCCAGAACGCTTCTTCGAGGCTGAGGCTGGTCGAGTGACCGGCGATCGTCACCGAGCGCTTGCGGATCGCCGCCGACATCAGCCGGGCCCGATCATCGCTTTCGGGCGGACCCAGCGGTCGAACTCGTCGGCGCTGACATAGCCGAGCGCCAGCGCCGCCTCTTTGAGGCTGGTGCCCTCGGCATGCGCCTTCTTCGCGACTTCCGCCGCCTTGTCGTAGCCGATATGGGGGCTGAGCGCCGTCACCAGCATGAGCGAGCGCCCGAGCAGCTCGGCGATGCGCGCGCGATCGGCGTCGATCCCGGCGATGCAATGATCGGCGAAGCTCGTCGCCGCATCGGCGAGGAGGCGGATCGACTGCAGCAGGTCGTAGATGATCACCGGCTTCATCACGTTGAGCTCGAACTGGCCCAGGCTGCCGGCGATGGTGATGGTGACGTGGTTGCCCATCACCTGCGCCGCCACCATGGTCAGCGCCTCGACCTGGGTCGGGTTGACCTTGCCCGGCATGATCGAGGAGCCGGGTTCGTTCTCCGGCAGGTGCAGCTCGCCCAGCCCGGCCCGCGGCCCCGATCCCATGAGGCGGATGTCGTTGCCGATCTTCATCAGCGAGGCCGCCAGAACGTTGAGCGCGCCCGACGCTTCGATGAGCGCGTCATGCGCCGCCAGCGCCTCGAACTTGTTGCTGGCGGTGACGAAGGGAAGGCCGGTGAGCCGCGCCACCTCGTCGGCAACGCGCTGATCGAAGCCCGGCTTCGCATTGAGGCCGGTGCCGACCGCCGTGCCGCCTTGGGCCAATGCATAGAGACGGGGAAGGGCGGTGGCCACGCGGGCGATGCCGAGCTCGACCTGCCTTGTGTAGCCGCCGAATTCCTGACCCAAGGTGAGCGGCGTCGCGTCCTGGAGATGGGTGCGACCGACCTTGATGATGTCAGCGAACGCATTGGCTTTGCGCTGCAGCGCGGCGTGGAGGTGGTGCAGCGCCGGCAGCAGGCGCTGATGCATCTCGCCGGCCGCGGCGATGTGCATGGCCGTCGGAAAGCTGTCGTTCGAGGACTGCCCGCGATTGACGTGGTCGTTGGGATGAACCGGTGCCTTGGCGCCGCGGTGGCCGCCAAGCAGCTCATTGGCCCGGTTCGCCAGCACCTCGTTCATGTTCATGTTGGTCTGGGTGCCCGAGCCGGTCTGCCAGACGACCAGCGGGAACTCGTCATCGCGCTCGCCGGCGATCACCTCGTCCGCGGCGGCGATGATGGCCTCTCCGATCCGGGGCTCGAGATCGCCCAGCGCCATGTTCGCGAGCGCGGCCGCCTTCTTTTCGACCGCCAGCGCCCGGATGAGCGGCTGCGGCATTCGCTCGCCGCCGATGCGGAAATGCTCCAGCGAGCGCTGCGTCTGCGCGCCCCAGTAGTGCTCGGCGGGCACGTCGATCGCGCCCATGCTGTCGCGTTCGCTGCGGGTCTCGGCCGGAGCTGCCATGCGTGCGCCCCTCCCCGAGCGCGGACCTACATATGGGATCGGGCGGCGCGAGCCGAGGCCGGGCGTTCAGCCGGTGATCAGCCGGCGCAGCTTCCAGGCGGCGGGGTCGTGCTTGCGCTCGGTCAGGCCGATGAACTGCGACCGCTGGTCGGGGTTGAGACTGGAGAGAAACTGGCTCAACGCGGCGGTCATGGCCTTCTGATAGACGCGGCGGTTCTCGGTCGCCTGGTCGACGAGCTTGCTGATCAGCTGCTGATCCGGCTGCGGCTTGTTGAGCTCCTGCCAGACCTTGCCGAGCAGCGGCCGATTGCTCTCTTCCAGCTGCCGCATGCCGCGGTGGGCGGCGATGACGAATTGCCGGAAGGCGTCGCGCTGGTCGTCGGAAAGGTTGAGCTCACGGACGATCTGCTGGAAGCGCTGTGCCGGCGTCAGCATCTGCGCCGAAGTCGCCCACCACACCGCCACGCCGATGAAGAAGGCGTTGACCGCAAGCGAAACGATCAACGCCACCCACAGCAGGCGGCCCCGCGGAAAAATCGCGGTGCCGCCATCGGCAAGGCTCGTCATGTGTTCGAGTCCTCGTCGGCGTTGAAGAGGCCGGTGGGCGGATCGAGCAGCTCCTGGCTGAGGCTCGTCGCCGAGCCGCCGGTCAGCGTCGCATAGGTGCTGTTGCCCATCTCGAAGCCGACGAGGCTCGCCACCAGAATGCTGGCGGCCATGGCGCCCCAGGCGACGGCATGGCGCCAGCCCGGTCGCGTCGCCGGCCCGGGGAAGCTCCGGATCTCGGCCGTCCCTGCCGCGCACAGCGCCATGGCCCGCGCGATCACGGCCGCCGGCGCCGCCGGCGCCGCGTCGCTCGCCTGGCGCGCGGCGAGAATGTCCGCGACGGCCTGCGGATGAAACGCCAGCCAGTCCTCGACGGCGTCGCTCGCCTGCGGCGCCAGCCGGCCTTCGGCATAGGCAGCGAGGGTCAATGCGTCCGGCTCGGCCTCGGCGCCCGCCGAAACCGCCGCTTCTCGCCAACGGCGCCACAATGCGACCTGGTCGGGGTCGCCTGTCGGTTCGGCCATTATCCTTCCTCCTCCCCTGTTTCTAGGCGGTTCCGGACCGGTACATCCCCATAATGCCACACTTTTTTCACTTATTGTTCCTCGGTGGCAAAATGGCTCCTGAGCTTCAGCATCGCCTTGTGGTGGGTGCTGCGCACGGTCTGCGGGTCGACGCCCAGCGCCGTCGCGATCTCCGCCACTTCCATGTCGCGGTCGTAGAGCATGCTGAGCACCAGCTTCTGGCGGGGCGAGAGCAGGCCGTCCGGCAGCTTCAGCCGCTCCGGCGGCGCCGCGTCGGTGGCGAGCAGCGCTTCCGGAACCGCATCGATCGGCGTCTGTGCGATCCGGCGCCGGCGCAGCGCGTCTCGCGCCGTGCTGCGGGCGACGATGGTGAGCCAGGTGGAGAGGCCGGCGCGGCTCGGATCGTAGGTCTTGAGCAAGCGAAAGCCGTCCTTGCACAGGCGCAGGAACACTTCCTGGACCAAGTCCTCGACATCGCCGCTTTCTTGCGCCACGCCACGCACGGCCGCGACGATGAGGCCGGCGTAGCGACGGACAAAGGCGTCCCATGCCGATTTCCCGCCCCGGCTCAGCGCCTCTAGGTCGATCTCTTGCGCCACGCGTGGTCTCTGTTGCCTATCCTAGGGTCGCCCTCGCGGCGCTGTTCCCGCGCCGGCGCCGCCGCGGGCCGGCCGCTCAGGTGAGGTTGGCGAAAAAGTCGTTGCCCTTGTCATCGACGACGATGAAGGCGGGGAAGTCGACGACCTCGATGCGCCAGATCGCCTCCATGCCGAGCTCGGGATATTCCAGAAGCTCCACCTTCTTGATGCAGTCCTGGGCGAGCCGCGCCGCCGGGCCGCCGATCGAGCCCAGATAAAAGCCGCCATGCTTGCGGCAGGCCTCGCGCACCTCGGGGCCGCGATTGCCCTTGGCGAGCGTGACGAAGCTGCCGCCCGCGGCCATCAACTGATCGACATAGGAGTCCATCCGGCCGGCGGTGGTCGGGCCGAAGGAGCCCGAGGCGAACCCCACCGGCGTCTTGGCCGGCCCCGCATAATAGATCGGGTGGTCCTTGACGTAGCCGGGCAGGCCTTCGCCGCGCTCCAGCCGCTCTTTGAGCTTGGCATGGGCGATGTCGCGGGCGACGACCAGCGTCCCGGTCAGGGAAAGCCGCGTCTTGATCGGATAGCGCGACAGCGTTCGCCGGATTTCGTCCATCGGCCGGCTCAGATCGATCTTCACCACGGCGCCGCCGAGCGCCTCGCCATCGACCTCCGGGAGGTATTTCGCCGGATTGGTCTCGAGCTCCTCCAGGAACACGCCCTTGCCGTTGATCTTGCCGAGGATCTGCCGGTCGGCGGCGCACGAGACGCCGATGCCGATCGGGCAGCTCGCGCCGTGTCGGGGGAGGCGGATGACGCGCACATCGTGGCAGAAATACTTGCCGCCGAACTGCGCGCCGATGCCCATGGCGCGGGTGAGCCCCAGCACCTCCTGCTCCAGCCCGCGGTCGCGGAACGCCTGGCCGTATTTGTTGCCCTCGCCCGGCAGACCGTCGAGATAGCGGGTGCTGGCGAGCTTCACCAGCTTCAGGTTGAACTCGGCCGAGGTGCCGCCGATGACGATGGCGAGGTGGTAGGGCGGGCAGGCGGCCGTGCCCAGCGTGCGGATCTTCTCGTCGAGGAATTTGAGCAGCGCTTTCGGGTTCAGCACCGCCTTCGTCTGCTGATAGAGGAAGCTCTTGTTCGCCGAGCCGCCGCCCTTGGCGATGAACAGGAATTTGTACTCGTCGCCCTCCTCGGCGTAGATCTCGATCTGCGCCGGCAGGTTGTCGCCGGTGTTGACCTCCTCGTACATCGAGAGCGGCGCGACCTGGCTGTAGCGCAGGTTGGTCTCGGTATAGGTCTTGCGGATGCCGGCGGCGAGCGCCGCGGCATCGCCGCCGCCGGTCCAGACGCGCTGCCCCTTCTTGCCCACGACGATCGCCGTGCCGGTGTCCTGGCACATCGGCAGCACCTTGCCGGCGGCGATGTTGGCGTTCTTGAGCAGGTCGAAGGCGACGAACCGGTCGTTGGCCGAGGCCTCGGGGTCGTCGAGGATGGCGCGGAGCTGCTGCAGGTGGCCGGGGCGCAGCAGGTGCTGGCAGTCGACCATCGCTTGCGCCGCCAGCACGGTGAGCGCCGCCGGGTCGACCTTGACCAGCCTCTCGCCGTCGAACGCGGCCGTGGTCACGTAATCGCTGGTCAACTGACGGTAGGGCGTCACGTCCTCGACCGCGGGAAGCAGGTCGTGGAAGGCGGAATCGCTCATCGCTGTCGCTCTTTGAATGGCTTCGAGGCGCCGGCGGAGGATGGGCTTTTCCGCCGTCCCGTCAAGTCGCGTCCGCGCTAAGACCGCCGCCGCGGGCGCGGCGCGTCGAGGTTGAGAGCCTGGCGCGCAGACGGCGCGCCGTCACTTTTTGCGAAAGGCGTCGAGCGCCACGACCTCGCCCGGCTTTTCCGCCTTGGCCTCCGCCGGAGCCGGAGCCGGCCCCGGCGCGGCCTCGGCCTCGCCGAGGGTCGCCTGGAACTGCAGGCCGAACTTGACCGCCGGATCGGCAAAGGCGGTGATCGCCTCGAACGGGATGACGAGACGCTCCGGCTTGTTCTGAAAGCTGAGGGTGACGGCAAAGCGGTCCTCGGCCACCTCGAGATCCCAGAATTGGTGTTCGAGCACCACCGTCATCTCGTCCGGATATTGCCGGGCGAGATAATCGGGCAAGGTCAGCCCCTGAAAGTGGGTGCGGAAGGTGATGTAGAAGTGGTGCGCCCCGGGCAGCCCCTTGGCTGCCGTTCGCGCCAGCGCCTCTCGCACCACGCCGCGCAATGCCGCCTCGACCATCTTGTCGTATCGCAAAAGGTCTTTCACGGTCGCGCGGCACCTGCCCGATTGGCGTCCAGCGAAGTGGGGGGCTTCTGTTGCCCGGTGCCCCCCGGACCGCGAGTAGCTCTAGGCTGTCATCCCCGTTGGGGGATTAGGCCGCGAGTGCCTCATGTGCCAGGTTATCGTTGGCACGTCTGGATTGGCCCGATATCGGCGGTACCATGCCGAGCGACAGCTCACACCTTTATTACGCGCGTCGATCCTGGTTCGCCCCCGCATGTCCGCCGCTCGCCGGCGTTCTGGTTGGTGGAGGCGCCGGGTACTGCCCCCGGGTCCGCTACGTCTATTCCGTGCACCGTTTATCGCCATAGTCGGTTGCCCGACCGAATCAATATAAGGCTTTTCACCGCAGGCGCAACCGGCGCCGAGTCGCGCTTGGAGCCATGGTTAGCGGCGGGTAAAGTGACCGCCCTTTCAGAGCAGGCTTCGCCATGCCGTTGACCCCCGAGCAGAAGGCCGAAATCGAGCGCCTGCGCGCCGAGACGACTCCGACCCGTCGCGCCACGGTTCCGGCGCTCGAGGAGATCCTCTACGAGCCGATCCCGGTGCTCGATCACGGCTTCGTCCGCGTCATCGACTACATGGGCGACGACGCCGCGGTAGTGCAGGCGGCGCGGGTCTCCTACGGCAAGGGCACCAAGCGGGTGAGCGAGGATCGCGGCCTCATCCACTATCTGATGCGCCATCGCCACACCACGCCCTTCGAGATGTGCGAGATCAAGTACCACGTGAAGCTGCCGATCTTCGTCGCGCGGCAGTGGATCCGCCACCGCACCGCCAACGTCAACGAGTATTCGGCGCGCTACTCGATCCTCGACAACGAGTTTTACGTCCCGGCCCCCGCGCACCTTGCGGCGCAATCGACCAGCAACCGGCAGGGGCGGGGCGAGGTGCTGGCCGGCCCGGAGGCCGAGCGCGTCCTCGCCCTGCTGCGCGAGGATGCCGAGCGCGCCTATCGCGGCTATGTCGAGATGCTCAACGAGAGCGAAAGCGGCGAGGCGATCGACGCCGGGCGCCAGGGGCTGGCGCGCGAGCTGGCGCGAATGAACCTGTCGCTCAACTTTTATACCCAGTGGTACTGGAAGACCGATCTGCACAACCTGCTGAACTTTCTCAGCCTGCGCGCCGATGCCCATGCCCAGTACGAGATCCGCGCCTATGCGGACGCGATGATCGCAACGGTCGAGCGCTGGGTCCCGATCACGGCGGAAGCCTTCCGCCAGTATCGCCTCGGTGCTGCCGCGCTGTCGGAGCGCGCCCTCGCGGTGGTGCGGCGCCTCCTGGCCGGCGAGACGGTGACGCAGGCGGAAAGCGGCATGAGCAAGCGCGAATGGGCCGAGCTCATGGCGCTGCTCGGGCGCGACGCCTGAGCCCTGCCTGACTCTACTCCCGCCCCAAGGCCCGGAGCAGAGGCGCGAGCTCGGCGCGAAACGCCTTCCAGCGCCCGACGCTGCTGGCGTAGAGCGGCCGGCGCACCTGGTTCACGCTGGCGGTGCGCACCGCGCGCCCCGTCGCGTGAAAGCGCAGGCAGGCGGGGTCCCAGGCGAGGCCGCAGAACTGCACCAGGCGGCGCGCCTCGCCTTCGAGATCGCCGACGACCGCTTCATAATCGATCTCGATGAAGCGCTCCGGCGGCAGCACTTGGCGCCAATGCGCCATCAGCGCTTCATAGCCGCGATAGAAGCGCCCGAGCTCCTCGAGGTCGTAGGAGAACTCCTGCCCGTGGGTGAACAGCTTCGAATAGCACGAGAGGCAGGTGTCGACCGCGTCGCGCCGGCAATGGACGATGCGCGCCTCCGGCAGCATGAGATGGATGAAGCCGGTATGGAGGAAGTTGTTGGGCATCTTGTCGATGATCCGCCGCGTTCCCGCCGGCGCGCCGGCGGAAGCGAGGGCGAGATAGCGCTGCCCGAGCGCGGCGAAGCGCTCGCGCGGCACCTCCTTCAGCGCTGCCGGATAGGAAGGGCCCAGCTCGCTCACCAGCGTTTCGACATGGCGCGGCTCGCCGGCGGCATGGACGCCGGGGAGCGCGGCGAGAACCTGCTGCACCAGCGTCGTTCCCGAGCGCGGCATGCCGACGACGAAGATGGGGGTCTCGGACGGCTCTCCGGCGCCGCCGAGCGCGGCAAACAGCGCCGGCGGAAACGCCTCGGCGAAGCCACCGAGCCAGCGCGCCGTCGCCTCGGCGTCATGGCGCAGCTGCTGGCGCTTGCGCCGGCTCCCCTCGCTCAGGTGGTGGAAGGCGCGGGGTCCGTCCCTCGTGTCGAGATAGGCTTTGGCCAGCGCATAGTGCAGCAGCAGCCGGTCATTCTCGCGATCCCTTGTCGAGCGCCGGACGCCGTCGCGCGGCGTCGCCTCGAGGAGCCGCTCCATCGCCGCGATGTCGGGATCGCCGGGAGCGAAGCTCTTGGCATCCGCGCGGGTGTACCAGGCAGCGGCGAGATGGGGCTCCGCCGCGAGCGCGGCCTCGAGCGCCGCCGCGCCCTCCGCCCCGTGCCCGAGCTCGAGCAGCACCGTCGCCTTGTTGGCGAGTGCCGGTCCCGGTCGCGGCAAGTGGAGAACGGCGGCATCGAAGGCCGCGATCGCCTCCACGTCGTGGCCGAGCGCGTGGGAGACAAGGGCGAGGGTGTTCCACGCCTCGCCATTTTCCGGCGCCAGCGCCAGCGCCTGCCGGCACGCTTCGAGCCCTTCCTCGGGGCGGTCCAGCTTGCGCAGCGTCTCGGCGCGGGCCGTCAGCACCGGGACGCTGCCCGGCGCCAGCGCCAGCGCCCGGTCGAGCCATTGGAGCGCGGCGTCATGCCGCTCGAGGCCGGCCTCGGCGAGCGCCGCGTAGACATGGGCGCCGACCTGGCGCGGCTCGCGCGCGATGGCGCGCCGGGCATGGTCGAGCGCGGCCTCGAACTGCCCGAGTTCGCCGAGCACCGAGGCCAAGTTCGTATGAGCCGCAATGTTCTCGGCATCGAGGGCGAGAGCCCCGCGATAGGCCGCCAGCGCCGCGTCGAGCTCGCCCAGGCGCTGGAGCACGATGCCGAGATTGTTCCGCGCATCGACCGCGGCGGGCTGCTGCCCGACCGCGCGCTCGAGCGCGTCGCGGCTTTCGTCGAATCGGCCGGCGTGGAGCAGCACGAGCCCGAGCCGGTGCCAGGCCGTCGCGCCAACGTCGGGTGCCGCCAGCGCGCGTCGTGCGGCGGCTTCGGCCTCGCCCAATCGCCCTGCGGCAAGGTAGAGCTCGGCGAGATCGTCGAGTCGCAGGGCCGGGACATTCTCGGCGGCGCAAGCCCGTTCGAGATAGGCGAGGGCGCTCTCGCGCTCCCCGCGCCTGCGCGCAATCGCGCCGAGCAGGTGAAGCGCCCGCCCGTCCTCCGGCGCCGCGGCGAGGATCGCCTGGCAAACCCGCTCCGCCGCGGCGGCATCGCCGCCCGTCCAGAGACGGTAGGCCTCGGCATAGGACGGCGAGTCGCTCACAAGCGTCGGCCGGAATCCGTAAATTAGGGAAACGGCACACGCGGGCGCGTGGCAGCTTCCGGTTGTCTCACTTATCGTCTTATTTACGCAGGGAGAGGTTTTTGCATCCCCGAGGGCCGTCAATCTCTCGTTAAAGAGGCGCGACTAGGGTAAAACCATGACTGAAGCCATGGACCAGAACACCGGCGACCGGCGGCTCGTGATGCGCGTGCTCTCGCTCTGGCGCGAGATGGCGGTCGAAGGCCGGCTGCCGCGGCGCTCGCAGATCGACCCGCGCCGCTTCGGCCCGGATTGGTCGAATTGCCTCCTCATCGACGTCGATCCGGAGCCGGAGAGTTCGCGATTGGCTTTCGTCGGCGACCGGCTGCGCGATCCGACCTGGCCGACCTTCGATCGCCAATGCATCGGCGAATGCGCGGAGAAGACCCTGCTTCGCTCCGCCACCGCCTATCTGGCGCGGGTCGTCGCCGAGCGCGAGCCCTTGGCCGAAGGCGTCGCCCTCCATGTCGGCGCGCCGGTACGCTATCGCAGCATCCT
>DASQSR010000004.1:0-5287 GCA_035642295.1 Allostellaceae bacterium
GAGCTTCGGCGTCGCTTTGGCCACCGATTTGAGGTAGGCGAAGTCCTCGGCGAAGATCGGCTTCGCGAGGTGCAGCTTGCCGGTGACCTTGAGCGCCGCCGGGCTGAACTCGATGTCGCCCTTCTCGTTGTGGAACTTGACTTTGAGGTTGTCCTGGACCTTGGTGACGCCGCCCACCTGGTAGAGGAAGTCCATGTGCCAGGAGCCGCGGCGGAATTCGCCGTCGGTGACGCCTTGGAGGCCGATCTCCTCCTGCATCCGCACGGCCTCGGCGATCGCCGCATCCTCCCTGCGGCGCAGCTCCTCCGCCGCAAGGCGGCCCTCTCTCAGCGTGTCGCGCGCCTCGAGCAGCGGCTTGGGGCGCAGCAGGCTGCCGACGTGATCGGCGCGGAAGGGCGGCTTGGGGCGCAAGGCCATGGCGATCGTTCCTCCCGGTTGGCGCGTTGTTGTCGTCTCACCCTGACGCGGGCGGCGGGGGAAATCCAGCCTCTCGGGCGCGCCGCCCCGCGCGCTCACGCCTTCTTGCGGCGCGCCTCGTGCACCTGGAGGTTGGCGAGAGCGATGCGCAGCAGCGGCACGTCGAGGCCGCGCTTCTCGGCCCGGCGCACGAGATCGCCGATGATGTGGTCGCCCTCGGTCGCGCCGCCGGCGACGAGGTCGCGCTGCATCGAGGCGGTGAAAGGCGAGCCGCGCGTCGTCAGCATCTTGCGCGTGCGCTCGGTCGCTTCGGCGGTGGGCGCATGGCCATCGGCCGCGGCGACCGCCTGGCATTCGCGCAACGCCTCCAGCACCAGCCATTCGCCAAGCGGCGCCGCCAGCATCTCGCCGACATTGGCGCGGGTCAGCGTGCTCGACGCGGCGAGCGAGGCGAGCATGACGAACTTGTCCCACATCGCCTGGATGATGTTGTCGTTGAGCGTGGCGTTGATCTTGGTGCCGGCGAAGGTCTTGGCGATGGCCTCGCATCGCGCCGAGCGCTCGCCCGAGATCTCGCCGAAGGTGAGCCATTCCATATTGCCGACATGGCGGATCTCGCCCGAAGGCTCGAGCACCGCGCCGATGCCGCAGGCGCCGCCGAGCACACGCTCCGCGCCGAAGCGGCCGCTCAGCACCGCCATATGGTTGATGCCGTTGAGCAGCGGCAGGATGGCGCTGCGCGGCCCGACCGCGGGAACGATCGCTTCGATGGCGTCGTCGAGGTCGTAGGCCTTGGACGAGAGCAGGACGAGGTCGAAGGCCTCGCGCAGCTCGCCGGCGAGCACCGTCTTCACCTTGCGCTCGATATCGCCGAGCGCACTGCGGACGACGAGGCCGCGTTCGGCGAGGAGCTGGGCACGGCGCGGCCGCACCAGGAAGGTCACGTCGGCGCCGCCTTCGACCAGGCGGCCGCCGTAATAGCCGCCGATCGCACCGGCGCCGAGCACCAGGATCCGCATCTCGCCCTCCTCGTCCTCTTCCATCGGCCGCATGCTAGCGAAGCAGCGCACCGCGGCAAGCCCTACCCCGATCAGTCTGGTTCCGTTCACGCGCGAAAGGCGTTAGCCTCGTCGTGAGGGGGGGCGCAGATGAAGACCATCGAGGTGAAGGGGGCGCGCGTGCCGGCGCTGGGGTTCGGCACCTGGCAGCTCAGCGGCCGGGGCTGCGCGCAGGCGGTGCACCACGCGCTGGAGCTGGGCTACCGCCATATCGACACGGCGCAGATGTACGGCAACGAGACCGAGGTCGGCCGCGCCATCCGCGACAGCGGCATCGCGCGCGGCGACATCTTCCTCACCACCAAGGTGGCGCCGGGGAGCCTCGCCGCGCCGGCGCTGCGCCGCTCGGTCGCGGAGAGCCTGAAGCGGCTCGGGGTGGAGCAGGTCGATCTGCTGCTGATCCACTGGCCGACCGGCGAGGCGCCGCTCGGCGAGACGCTGGGTGCGCTCGCCGCGCTGCGCCGGGAAGGGAAGACGCGCTTCATCGGTGTCAGCAACTTCACCGTGAAGCTGCTGGACGAGACGATCGAGACGCACGGCGCCGACATCCTCTGCGATCAGGTGGAGTATCACCCGTTCCTGTCGCAGCGGGCGGTGCTGGCCGCAGTCGCGCGCCACGGATTGATGCTCACCGCCTATACGCCGCTGGCGCGCGGCCGGGCGCAGCGCGACGAAACGCTCGCCGCGATCGGCGCCAAACACGGCAAGACGGCGGCACAGATCGCATTGCGCTGGCTCATCGACCAGCCCAATGTCGCCGCCATTCCCAAAGCCGGCAGCCGCGCCCACGCCGCGGCCAATATCGACATCTTCGATTTTGCGCTCGCCGCCGAGGACCGGGCGGCGATCGATGCCATGCGCGGCGATCTCCGCGTCGTCGATCCAGGCTGGGGCCCCCATTGGGACCCGCCGTAATCGCTCGGCCGATAGCCTATCGCTCGCCCTGCAGCTTCTCGACCAACGCGGGCAGCGCGCGCAGATCGTAGCCCTTCATCGCCGCCTCGGCGACCAGCTTCAGCGAGCTCTCGCCGTCGAACAGCGCGCGGCCGGCCGCCCACATGAGATAGCAGCGCGTGCCGCTGCGGCAATGCGCCAGGACCGGACTCGGACCGCGCAGCACGAGCTTCTGGAATTCAGCAACCTGCGCGCGGGTGATGCTGCCGGTGACGATGGGGAGGTAGTGGTACTCCAAACCTTGCCGTTTCGCCTCGGCCTCGGCCTCGGCGGCGCTGAGCTGCCCCGGCTCCTCGTTGTCCGGCCGGTTGTTGAGGATCATCGCGAAGCCGGATTTGGCGAGGTCGGCGATGTCGCTCTTGGCGATCTGGGCGGAGACGCTGAGCTCCGTTGTGATCTGCGTCGGCTGCTGCATGGAAGTGCTCCCGTGTCGGCAGACATGATAGCACGCGGCGCCGCCCGGCGCATCCAGGCTCCTAGCCGTGGGCGAAGGCAGCGACGATCTCGTCTACCGATTTGATCTCGGCGAGCAGCGTCATCGCCTCCAGGCTGGCGCGATGCATCGCCGGGCTCGCCGAGGAGCAGGCATCGGCGGCGACGGTGACGGCATAGCCCATGTCGGACGCCCGCCGCACCGTGCTCTCGACGACATAGGTGGTGGAGACGCCGGCGACCACAAGCCGCTCCGGCCGGAACAGTGCGACGATGTCGGCGAGCGGCGAGCCGTGGAAGGCGTCATTGCGCTGATGCGTCACGACGAGCTCGCCCGGCAAGGGGCCGAGGCCTTCATAGAACTCGGCCCCCCAGCTGCCTTCGGTCAGCGCGCCGGCGGCGGCGACGCGGCGCCAGATCTCGGCGTTCTGCGCCACCTCGGCATGGCCCGGGCGAAAGGCGATGCGCACCGAGATCACCGGCACGCAAGCGGCACGCGCGCCGGCGAGCAGCCGGCGCGCCGCGGCGATGACGGCGCCGCGCTCGAGGCTCGCCTCGGCGAGGCCGATGCGGATCCTGCCCTCGGGATGCACGACTTCGTTCTGATAGTGCAGCGCGAGGAGGATGGCGGCGGCGCGCGGCATCGTCAGAGGAAGAGCTGCATCACTTCCATCGGCGCGTCGCAATTGACGAGATCGATGCGCTTCATCGCAATCCTGAGCTCGCCTTCCTCGCGGCGCAGCCAGTGGCGGACGCTGCCGCCGAAGAGGCGCTGCTCCTCCTTGCGGTGCTCGAGGATGTGGACGCTCGAGCGCACCACCAGATCGGCGCGGGGATTGACCCCGCCATCGTCGCCCTTGCCGCCTTCGGGGTCGAGCATGACATTGCCGACGACATGGCTCATGCGGGTCGGGAACTCCTGGCTCCAGGCGTGGGGGTGGGTGATGCGGATGACGCGCATCTCCATGCGCATGCGGTCCTCGGCATAGAGCGAGACGGTGTCGACCGGGTCCTTCTGCCCCACGACCGAGGGAACCCAATAGAAGCAATCGGCGGTATAGAGGGCGAGCCATTCCTGCCAGCGCTTCTCGTCGAGCAGCAGCGCTTCGCGATAAAGGAACTGCTCGACGGCACGAAGGTCGAAGCTGCGGAGATCGACGCCGGAGGACTTCGCGACCATCTCACGCCTCTGCCGTCATGTAGTCGAGCCAGGCGCGGTACTGGTTGCGCATCGGCAGCTCGCTGGTGCCGTTGGCGCTGGTCCAATCGTCATTGTCGCGGCGCTCGCGCCCGGCGTCGCGGTGCAGGCTGACCCAGGGCGTCGCCTGCGCCAGCAGCCCCTCCTGCACGCGGTTGTAGGCTTCGTGGTCGTCGGGCATGACGATCGAGCTCGGCGAGTTCACCACGTTGGAATAGACAAGGGTGTGCTTGTAGAACTCGTCCGGCGCGCCCTTGAGGCGGAAGGCATAGACGTCCATCTGCGTGCGGTCGACGGCGAGCGGGCGGATGTTGCGCAGCTGCTGATAGCCCGACTGGATGGAGACGTTGGGATAGAAGATGGTGTTGTGGCGATCGACGGCGAGGATCGCCTCGGCGCGCGCCTCGCCATAGGCCTTCTCCATCGCCGCCACGTATTCGAGATAGACCGGATCGGTGCGGCGCGGCGGGAAGATGCCGCCCATGAAGCTGTGGCCGTTGGCATGGGTGGCGAGCGTCAGCTTCTCCCAGAATTCGTAGGCAAAGCCGTTGTTGCGGGTGAAGCGCACCGGCAGCGGGTCGGGCGCACCTTCGCCGAGATGCTCCTTCGCCCAGAGGCGGCCGGCATCGACCGAGGATTCGTGGACGACCATCGGATGCATCGTGTCGTTGAGATTCTCGAGGAAGATCTTCCAATTGGCGCGAAAGACGACGCGGAAGCAGCCGCCGACCACCTCGAGCTCGCCCAAGGGCGAGCGGTCGACCATGTCGTCGATCGAGGAGCGGGCATCGCCGAGATAGTCGGCAAGGCTGGGGCCGGTCTCGGCAAGGCTGGCGAAGACGAAGCCGCGATAGCTCTCGACCCGCGGCAACATCATCATGCCATAGCGCGGATCGGCCATGTCGAAGCGGGTGCCGTCGTAGCCGCGCTGCATCGGGATGCCACGCAGCGTGCCATCGGTGCGGTAGGTCCAGCCGTGGTAGCAGCAGCGGAAAAAGCGGGCATTGCCTTCGCGGTCGCCGACCACCTTGGCACCGCGATGGCCGCAGCGATTGTGCAGCACATGCACCTTGCCGTCGCTGTGCCGGCTCATCACCACGGGCTGGCGGCCGATGGTGGTGGTGACGTAGTCGCCGGCGCTCTTCACCTGGCTCTCATGCCCGACCCAGATCCAGGCACGGCCGAAAATGCGCTCCAGCTCGAGCTCGAAGAGCGCCGGATCGATATA
>DASQSR010000005.1:0-6255 GCA_035642295.1 Allostellaceae bacterium
CTCGCCGACAAGTTCGAGAACATGGGCGCGCAGATGATCCGCGAAGTCGCCCAGAAGACCAATGACACCGCCGGCGACGGCACGACGACGGCGACCGTGCTGGCGCAGGCGATCGTGCGCGAGGGCGTCAAGGCGGTGGCCGCCGGCCTCAACCCGATGGACCTGAAGCGCGGCATCGACCTCGCCGTCGGGGCGGTGGTCGAGGACGTGAGGAAGCGCTCGAAGAAGGTCTCGACCAATGACGAGATCGCCCAGGTGGGCACGATCTCGGCCAATGGCGAGCGCGACATCGGCGAGATGATCGCCAAGGCGATGCAGAAGGTCGGCAATGAGGGCGTGATCACGGTCGAGGAGGCGAAGAGCCTCGAGACCGAGCTCGACGTCGTCGAGGGCATGCAGTTCGACCGCGGCTATCTCTCGCCCTATTTCGTCACCAATGCCGAGAAGATGCTGTGCGAGCTGGAGAACCCGTTCATCCTGCTGCACGAGAAGAAGCTGTCCGGGCTCCAGGCGATGCTGCCGGTGCTGGAAGCCGTGGTGCAGTCGGGCCGGCCGCTGCTGATCGTCGCGGAGGACGTCGAGGGCGAGGCGCTGGCGACGCTCGTCGTCAACAAGCTGCGCGGCGGGCTCAAGGTCGCGGCGGTGAAGGCGCCGGGCTTCGGCGATCGCCGCAAGGCGATGCTCGAGGACATCGCCATCCTCACCGGCGGCCAGCTGATCAGCGAGGATCTCGGCATCAAGCTCGAGAACGTCACCCTCGACATGCTGGGCAAGGCCAAGAAGGTGCGCGTCGAGAAGGAGAACACCACGATCATCGACGGCGCCGGCAAGAAGAACGACATCCTCGCCCGCACCAACCAGATCCGGGCGCAGATCGAGGAGACCACCTCGGACTATGACCGCGAGAAGCTGCAGGAGCGGCTGGCGAAGCTCGCCGGCGGTGTAGCCGTGATTCGCGTCGGCGGCGCCAGCGAGGTCGAGGTGAAGGAGCGCAAGGATCGCGTTGACGACGCGATGCATGCGACCCGCGCCGCGGTCGAGGAAGGCATCGTCCCCGGCGGCGGCGTCGCGCTGCTGCTCGCGACCAAGGTGCTGGCGAAGCTGAAGCCGGAGAACGACGACCAGCGGGTCGGCATCGACATCGTCCGCCGCGCGCTGCAGTCGCCGGTGCGGCTCATCGCCGAGAACTCGGGCGTCGACGGCTCGATCGTCGTCGGCAAGCTGCTCGAGGGCACGAGCCCCAACTACGGCTTCGACGCGCAGAGCGGCGAGTATGTCGACATGCTGAAGGCCGGCATCATCGACCCGACCAAGGTCGTGCGCACGGCACTGCAGGATGCGGCGTCGGTCGCGGGCCTGCTGGTGACCACCGAGGCGATGGTGGCCGAGAAGCCGGAGAAGAAGTCGCCGATGCCCGCCCCCCATGGCGGCGGCATGGGCGACATGGACTTCTGAGCGAAGTCATCGCCAAGACGCTGAAGGGCCGGGGACCTCCCCGGCCCTTCTTCTTTGCGCGCGGCCGTCAGAAGAACTCGGGATAAATCGACTTGAGCTCCGCCTCGAGCTCATCGACGGCGGCGAGCGGATCGTGCGGATCGCGGCCGGGCAAGGCGCGGCCGAGATCGTAGCAGACCCAGGCGAGGTCGGTGCGCGAAGCCCGCAGGTAGTGGTCGCCGAGCTCCTTGTAGACGCTGGCGAGATAGGGATTGCCCTGAAGTGCGCGGGCGAAAGCGCCCATGGCATCCTCGCGATGCCCTTCGGCGCTCAGGCGGTCGCCGAGGAAGGCGTCAACGACATAGCCGTCGGGCACGTCGTCATGCTTGATCGATTCCCAGAGGCTGACCGCGGCTTGGGGATCCTTGGGCTCCGCCATTCGCGCCTCATAGAGCTTGGCCGCCCGCGGATCGGCGGCGAACCGGCGGCTGAGCTCGTCGGGCTCGTGGCACGGCACGTCGGAAGGGCCGACGCTGCAATCGGCGGCATCGGCGCCGTACTGCATCGCCGCTTCCGTGAGCTGCAGCGCCGCGGCGAAGGTGCGGCCCTGGCGCAGCGCCTCATCGGCGGCGCGGCGATAATCGGCGAGCGAGCGCGGGCCGCCCTTGGCTTTTCCTGCCACCGCCTGGAGCATGAGCGGCAGCAAGCCGCGCAGCGCCAGCGCCTCCTCGTCCGTCGCATCCCCGGCGAGCGGCCGCGGCTCGAAATCGGCCGGAAGCGGAAAGACGCCGTCGCGATGGAGGCTGCGGCGCAAAACCAGCCCCGCGGTCTGGCGCTTCCCGCCGGCGTCGCTGACATAGACAAGGCGCTGGGGCAGCCGGCCGTCGAGCGCGATCGCCGACAGGATCTTCGGATGAATCGGGAGATAGAGGCGCAGGAAGTGGGCGAAGCTCTTGTCCAGCTCCGCCGGAACGGCTTCCCTGGCCGGAGCGAAGAGCGCTTCCTCCTGCCCGGCGACGCTGAAGCGGATCGCCCCGTCGGGCAGCGTCCGCTGCTCGATCGCCGGCTCGTCCTTGACGCCAAGCAGGAGTCCGACGTCGCTCTCGATCCGGAACGGCTTCAGCTCCAGCGGCAGTCCGCCGGCGGTCGGCGTCTGGGCGACCATGTCGGCGAGAGTAGCGCGCTTGCCGAGCTCGAAGTGGCGGAAGGCAACATCGCCATAGAGCGAGAAATTGGCGAAGACGCGGGCGGCGCGGTCGATCTGCAGCCGCCGCTCCAAGCGAAAATCGTAAAGCGTCTCGCGCCCGCCCTCAAGGATGTCGACATAATCGGTGCCCAGCAGCACGAAGAGCGGCACCGGAGGAGCATCGCCGCGGTGGAGATCGAAGATGAGCTGAAGCTGCGGTCCCGGCGCCACGTCGCGCGCCGCGCGCAGCGCCGCAGCGTCGAGCTCCGGACCGGCAATCGCCGCGGCATCCGCGACCGGCGCCGAGAGCGCCAGGAACAGCGCCGCCCAGATGCCGAGGAAGCCGAAGAAGCCGAGAGAACGGCGCGCCGCGCTGCTATTCCGCATCCGGCTGCCGCTCGGGCCGCGCGCGCTCGAAAGCGTCGAGCGCCATGCAGGCGTCAAAGATGCGGGTGATCGTCGGATAGGGCGACATGTCGAAGCTCGGGTAACGCCGGGCGTTGAAGACCTGCGGCACGAGGCAGAGATCGGCAAGGCCCGGCGTGTCGCCATGGCAGAACTTCCCCGCCTGCCCGTCGCCGGCGAGAATGCGTTCGATGCCGTCGAAGCCGAGCTTGATCCAGTGATTGAACCAAGCCTCGATCGCCTTTTCGTCATGGCCCAACGGCCGCGCCAGATAGCGCAGCACGCGGAGATTGTCGATCGGATGGATGTCGCAGGCGATCGCCTGCGCCAGGGCGCGGACACGCGCGCGGGCCGCGGGATGGCCGGGCAGCAGCGGCGGCGTCGGATGGGTCTCGTCGAGATATTCGATGATCGCCAGCGACTGGATGAACACCTCACCCTCGTCCTCGAGCACCGGCACCAGTCCCTGAGGCTGGAGCGCGAGGTAGCTCTCCTTCTGCTGCTCGTTCTTGCGCAGATGGATCGGCACCTGCTCGAAGGCGAGCCCCTTGAGATTGAGGGCGATGCGCACGCGGAACGCGGCAGAGGAGCGGAAATAGCCGTAGAGCTTCATGGGGAACCTCAGTGCAAGCGCGACCGGTAACAGGATGACGGCGGCGTGTCGAGCGCCGTCAGCGCCCGTCCCGATATGGCACCACCTTCTGATCGATGGCGCCAAAGATCGAGCGGCCCTGCGCGTCGAACATCTCGATGCGAACGCGATCACCGAAGCGGAGGAACGGCGACTTGGGCGCCCCCTCGGCGATCGTCTCCAGCATGCGGCGCTCGGCGATGCAGCACGAGCCGACGATCTCGGGATTGCGGTTCGAGACGGTGCCGGAGCCGATGATGCTGCCCGCTTCGAGCTCGCGCGTCCGCGCGGCGTGAGCGATGAGCGCAGGGAAGTCGAAATTCATGTCGCGCCCGGCGTCCGGACGGCCGAACTCCTTGCCGTTGACCTGGCAGACCAGCGGCAGGTGCAGCTTTCCGCCATCCCAAGCCTCGCCCAGCTCGTCGGGCGTCACCGCGACCGGCGAGAAGGCGGTCGCGGGCTTGCTGTGAAAGAAGCCGAAGCCTTTGGCGAGCTCGCCGGGGATCAAGTTCCGCAGGCTGACATCGTTCGCGAGCATGACGAGGCGGATATGCGTTCCGGCAGCTGCCGCGGCGGTCCCCATCGGCACGTCATCGGTCACGACGGCGATCTCGGCCTCGAAGTCGATGCCCCACGCCTCGTCGCCGGCAAGAATGTCGTCGGCGGGGCCGATGAAGCTGTCGGAGCCGCCCTGATACATCAGCGGATCGCTGTAGAGGCTCTGCGGCATCTCGGCCTTGCGCGCCTTGCGCACGAGCTCGGCGTGATGGAGATAGGCCGAGCCATCCGCCCATTGATAGGCGCGCGGCAAGGGCGAGGCCGCGGCCGCCGCATCAAAGGGAAGCGCGCGGTCGAGCTGGCGGTAGTTGAGCAGGCGATAGATCTCGCGCAGCTCGGGCTCCGCGGACGGCCAGTCGTCGAGCGCCTCCTGCAGCGTCCGCGCCGCTTGCGGCCCCGTGGCGCAGACCGCCAAGTCGCGGCTCACCACCACCAGCGTACCGTCGCGGCCGCCGGCCTTCAGCGTCGCCAGCTTCATGGCCGCTGCTTGCCCGAAGGGGCGCCGGGATCGAGCACGCCGCGCCGGATCTGGTCGAGCTCGATCGATTCGAAGAGCGCGCGGAAATTGCCCTCGCCAAAGCCCTCATTGCCCTTGCGCTCGATGATCTCGAAGAAGATCGGCCCGATCATCGTCTCGGTGAAGATCTGCAGCAGCAGCCCGCCGCCCTGCTGCGGCGCGCCGTCGATGAGGATGCGGTTGCGCGCGAGCCGCGCCAGATTCTCGCCGTGCCCCGGGAGACGTCCCTCGACCTGCTCGTAGTAGGTGTCGGGCACATCCTGGAACTTAACGCCGGCGCGGCGCAGGGACTCGACAGTCGCATAGATGTCGCCCGTGGCCAGGGCGATGTGCTGAATCCCCTCGCCGCGGTACGCGGCGAGATATTCCTCGATCTGCGACTTGTCGTCGGCGCTCTCGTTGATGGGGATGCGGATCTTGCCGCAAGGGCTGGTCATCGCCTTGGAGCGCAGCCCCGTGAGCTTGCCCTCGATATCGAAATAGCGCACCTCGCGAAAGTTGAAGAGCCGCTCGTAGAAGCGCGCCCACTCCGCCATCCGCCCTTGATGCACATTATGGGTGAGATGGTCGATGGCGACGAGACCGGCGCCTTTGGGCCGCGCCGCCGCTCCCGGTGCCGGGACGAAATCGACGTCGTAAATCGTGTGCTCGCCATAGCGGTCGACGAGGTAGAGGAGGCTGCCGCCGATTCCCTCGATCGCCGGTATGTTCAGCTCCATCGGGCCGATCTTGCCTTGGACCGGACGAGCGCCCAGCCGCAGCGCGCGGTCATAGGCCCGGGCGGCGTTGCGCACGCGAAAGGCAATGGCGCAGACCGAGGGGCCGTGAAGCCGGGCAAAGGCCTGGGCGAAGCTCTCGGGCTCGCCATTGACGATGAAGTTGACGTCACCCTGGCGATAGAGCGTCACGCGCTTCGAGCGGTGGCGCGCCACCACGGCAAAGCCAAGGTGCTCGAAGAGACGGCCCAGGGCATCGGGATCAGGCGCCGTGTACTCGACGAATTCGAACCCGTCGGTGCCCATGGGGTTGTCCCATAGCGCCGTCGCGCCGGGGGCCTCAGACTCTTGATCCTGCACGTTCATATCGCCCTCCATACGGGCAAAGCGCAGCCTTGACGGCAACGGATAGGCGAGGCAGAATCGTGCGTCCAATGAAATCAATTCCTGCCGGCCCGATCCCGTCGGTCGAAGAGCTAGCCGCTCTCGATCTCGAACGTTACCTGCCCTTCCGTCTCTCTGTCCTTGCCAATCGGGTGACGCGAGCGGTGGCGCGCGCCTATTCTCGGAACTTTCGCCTGTCGGCACCGGAGTGGCGCACCATGGCGGTGCTCGGCCGCTACGGCGCCATGACCGCGAACAGTGTGGTCGAACGCACCGCGATGGACAAGGTGCGCGTAAGCCGGGCCGTCGCCCGGCTGCTGGCCCGGGGCCGGGTGACGCGGCGCACTGATCCCGAGGATCGCCGGCGCGCCATCCTCGACCTCACGCCCGAGGGCCGCGCCGTCTATGCCCAGGTGGTGCCGCT
>DASQSR010000006.1:0-3796 GCA_035642295.1 Allostellaceae bacterium
TCCACAACCAGCTCGACGCCGTCGCGCGAGAAGACGCTGTCGTCCGGCTGGCGGGTGTCGTCAAAGCTGAAGCCGTATTGGAAGCCGGAGCAGCCGCCGCCGGAGACGGCGAGCCGCAGGAAGGCGGCCGGCGCGTTCTCCAGCTGCTTCAGCTCGATGACGCGCCGCGCCGCGGCCGCGCTGAGGCTGACGCCGTCGGGTGGAATACTGCCGCCGTCGGACATGGGGCCCTCGTCTCCGGGCCGGGCAACAGGGAGCCCGGCGATCCTGGCCTCTATGTAGGCAAAGCGCGGCTCTTGTCAAACGCTTGCGTCGTTAACCATTCCACCACGGCGCGCCGCCCGAGGGCGGGCGATTTGCCAAGCGGCGGCCGAAAGGTTTAGGTTTCCGCCACGATGACGAAACCGGCGCCGCTCGCCCCTTATGCCGCACGGCCGGAGGCGAGCCGCGGCCGCCTCCATCCGGAGGAGGAGAGCGCCTCGCGCAGCGTCTTCCAGCGCGACCGCGACCGGATCATCCATTCGACCGCCTTCCGGCGGCTCCAATACAAGACGCAGGTCTTCATCTTTCACGAAGGCGACCATTACCGCACGCGCCTGACGCACAGCCTCGAAGTGGCGCAGATCGCGCGCAGCATCAGCCGTGCCCTCGGCCTCAACGAGGACCTCGCCGAGGCGCTGGCCCTGGCGCATGATCTCGGCCACACGCCCTTCGGCCATGCCGGCGAGGATGCGCTGGCGGCGGCGATGGAGCGCTTCGGCGGCTTCAGCCACAACGACCAGACGTTGCGCATCCTGACCCGGCTCGAGCGGCGCTATGCCGGATTCGACGGGCTCAACCTCACCTGGGAGACGCTCGAGGGGACGGTGAAGCATAACGGCCCGCTGGCGCCGCCGGCCTCCGCCAGCATCGCCGAGTACGTGACGCGCCATGATCTGGAGCTCCAGACCTGGCCCGGCGCCGAGGCGCAGGTGGCGGCCATGTCGGACGACATCGCCTACAACAACCACGATCTCGATGATGGGCTGCGCGCCGGGCTGTTCCAGCTCCACGACCTCAGGGACATCCCGCTGGTGGGACCCGTGCTCGCCGAAGTGACGCGGCGCCATCCCGACATCGACGAAGCGCGCATCATCCACGAGACCATCCGGCGCCTTATCGACCGCATGGTGTCCGACCTCATCGCCGAGAGCCGGCGCCGGCTCGAAGCCGCGCACATCAAGAGCGCCGCCGAGATTCGCGCGCTGGGCGCGCCGGTGGTCGGGTTCTCGGAGGCGTTCAGTCACGAAGCCAAGGGCTTGCGCGACTTCCTCTTCGACCGCATGTATCGCCATTATCGGGTCAACCGCATGGCCTCGAAGGCGCGGCGGGTGGTGCACGAGCTGTTCCAGCTGCTGCTGGCGGAGCCGGAATGCCTGCCGACCGAATGGCGGCGCCTCGCCGAAGGCCCCGGCAGCTGGGCGACCGCGCGGCTCGTCGCCGACTACATCGCCGGCATGACCGATCGGTTTGCTCTCGACGAGCATCGCCGCTTGTACGATAGATACGCGCCGACGTGATGAACCTCTTCAGCCATTTCCGCGACCTCGTCATCGCCGAGCTCGCGGCGCTCGAGCTTCCCGCCGGGCTCGACACGAGCCGCGTTGCGGTCGAGCCGCCGCGCGATCCCGCTCATGGCGACATCGCCACCAATGCGGCGATGGTGCTGGCGAAGCCCGCCGGGCTGCAGCCGCGCGCGCTGGCCGAGCGCCTGATCGAGCGCCTGCGCCGTCTCGGCGACGTCACCGCTGCGGAAGTGGCGGGGCCGGGCTTCATCAATCTGCGCCTCGCCGACGCCTTCTGGCATGCGCGGCTCGCCGAGATCCTGCGCGCCGGTCCCGCCTATGGCGATGCGACGTTCGGCGCCGGACGCAAGGTCAATGTCGAATACGTCTCCGCCAACCCGACGGGGCCGATGCATGTCGGCCATGGCCGCGGCGCGGTGGTGGGCGACGCGCTCGCCGCGCTCCTGGAAAAGGCGGGCTATGAGGTCACGCGCGAATACTACATCAACGATGCCGGGGCGCAGGTCGAGGCACTGGCCTGGTCGGCCTATTTCCGCTACCTGCAGGCGCTCGGCGCCGAGATCGACGAGAAGAGCTTCGCCGGTTTCCAGTATCAGGGCGACTATCTCATCCCGGTCGGCGAGATGCTCAAGGCGAAGTATGGCGAGCGGCTCGCCGAGCGCAGCGCCGACGGGCGACTCGTCGGGAAACCGCTCGACGAATGGCTGGCGCCGGTGCGCGACACCGCCATCGCCGAGATGATGGCGCTGATCCGCGGCGACCTCGCGGCGGTCGGTATCAAGCATGACGTCTTCGCCTCGGAGCGCGCCCTGGTCGAGAGCGGCGCGGTCGAGCAGGTGCTGGCGACGCTGGAGGCCGAGGGGCTCGTCTATGTCGGCACGCTCGAGCCGCCCAAGGGCAAGCTGCCGGAGGATTGGGAGGAGCGGCCGCAGACGCTCTTCCGCTCGACGCGCTTCGGCGACGACGTCGACCGGCCGCTCAAGAAATCGGACGGGTCGTGGACCTACTTCGCCGGCGACATGGCCTATCACCTCGACAAATATCGCCGCGGCTTCAACGAGATGGTCGATGTCTTGGGGGCCGATCACGGCGGCTATGTGAAGCGGATGCAGGCGGCGGTGACGGCGCTCACCGGCGGCGCGGCGCGGCTTGAGGTCAAGCTCTGCCAGCTCGTCAGCCTCCTCGACAAGGGCGTGCCGGTGCGCATGTCGAAACGCGCCGGCACGTTCGTCACGCTGCGCGAAGTCGTCGACGAAGTCGGCAAGGACGTCTTCCGCTTCGTCATGCTGACTCGCCGCAACGACCAGGCGCTCGACTTCGATTTCGCCAAGGTCGTGGAGCAGTCGAAGGACAATCCGGTCTTCTATGTGCAGTACGCGCATGCGCGCGCCTGCTCGGTGCTGCGCCGCGCTGCCGAGTCGCTGCCTGCCGCGCAATTAACTGCCGAGTCGCTGACGTTTGCGCAACTCGCGCGCTTGACCGACCCGGCGGAGCTTGCTCTCATCCGACATCTCGCAGGTTGGCCGCGTCTCATCGAAAGCGCGGCGGAGACGCATGAACCGCATCGCCTCGCCTTCTATCTCCAGGATCTCGCCGCGCTCTTCCATGGCCTCTGGAACAAGGGAAACGACGATGCCAGCCTGCGCTTCCTGTTGGGCGACGCGCCTGCGCTCACTCAGGCGCGGCTCGCGCTCGTGCAGGCAGTGGCGTTTGTCGTGGCGTCGGGCTTGACCGTTTTCGGGGTGACCCCGGCCGAGGAGATGTAGATGGCCTTTGCGCTGGGACCGATGCGACCCGACGAGCGGCACGAGCGAATCTTCGTGAAGCGCCGCTCGCGCCGCATTTTGGTGCTTGCCGTCGCGGTGCTGGCGATGCTCGGCTCGTCCGGCGCCTTCCTCTATATCTATCGCGCGATGACGCGTCCGGTCGCGCCCGCCGACGTGCCGCTGCTTCGCGCCGATACCGCGCCGACGCGTCACCGTCCCGAGAACCCCGGCGGCGTCGCGGTGCCGGGGCAGGGGACGATGGTGCTCGATGGCGGGCAGGGCGAGCCCAAGGTGGAGCAGCTGCTGCCGCCGCCGGAGACGCCGCTGCCGCGTCCGACGCCACCCGAAGGCACGGCCGAATCGTCGCCGTCCGCTCTAGCGCCGCCGGCACCGGCTGCTGCGACTCCAACCGCGTCGCCGCCCCCGGCGGTATCGCAAGCCGCCACTCCAGCCGCGCCGCCGCCG
>DASQSR010000007.1:0-17846 GCA_035642295.1 Allostellaceae bacterium
CCGGCTTCGCCGGCGAACCCTCCCGGGCCGCGCGTCGCAGCGCGGCCGGGTCACCCCCTGCGGGGCCGGTCGTAGAGCGACCGGCCGGGTTGTCCCTCTCCGCCCCAATGGGGCGGAGAGGGAGGAATCCGCGAAGCGGGAGGGTGGGGTAGGGTTGCCGCAGGTTCCTAAAAAACTTTTCATCGCGGATGTCAGGCATCACCAGGGACAGGATCGAATCGGCAAGAGAGCTGCTGCGCTGGTATGTGGCGATGGGGGCCGACGAGGCGATCGCGGCGGAGCCGACCGACCGGCTGGCGCCATCGCCGCCGGCCGCGGCCCCGAGCGTCATCGCGCCGCCGCCCCCGCCGCCGCCCAGTATCACCGCAGCGCCGCCGGCCGCCCTGGCGGAGAGCGCAGCCAGCGCCCGGCGGCTCGTGGCGGAGGCGTCCAGCCTTGCCGCGCTCGAAAGCGCGGTGCGCGCCTTCGAGGGCTGCGGCTTGAAGCGCACCGCCACCAACACGGTTTTCGCCGATGGCGCCGCCGGTGCGGCGCTGATGGTCATCGGCGAAGCGCCGGGTGCCGATGAGGACCGCCTCGGGCGGCCCTTCGTCGGCCGCAGCGGCCAGCTGCTCGACCGGATGCTGGCGGCGATCGGCTATGACCGGCGGCACAATGCCTACATCACCAACGTGCTGTTCTGGCGGCCGCCCGGCAACCGCAAGCCGACCAACGAGGAGATCGCCGCGTGCCTGCCTTTCGTGTGGCGGCATATTGCGCTGCTTCGCCCCAAGGCGGTGATGATGTGCGGCGGCACCGCGACCGGCGCGCTGCTCGGTCGCGCCGACGGCATCATGCGGCTGCGTGGCCGCTGGTTCCCGCTGGCGGTGGAGGGGCTCGACACACCGGTTCCGGCGATCGCGACCTATCACCCCTCCTTTCTGCTGCGCAGCCCCGCCCGAAAAGGTGAAGCCTGGCGCGACCTCCTGGCGCTCCAGTCGAAGTTGAAGGACGAACAATAAGCCACGGGAATCCCGTAAGCATCTCCGAAAGTGTCGGGGATTTGCCTCGAATTTGACCAGTATTTTCGCTTGCCAGTCTGGTGGGCAATAGTCTATTGCCGTCAGGGATGCAGGGCAGGAGACATACTCTCCGGCCGGGCAATTGTTGGGCGCGGGTCGGATTTGTTGTCGCGCTCATCGCTCTGCCCGGTTCTCTGGCGACGCTCCCCAGCAGCAGCGCAAGGGCGGAGTCTGTCCGCACTTCGGCCCTCACCCCCGGCGATGAAGCGCTGAGCGAAACCGACCTGCCGGCGGTGCTGTCGGCGGACGACGCCGCGCGCTACCGCCGCATCTTCGCGCTGCAAGGACAGGAGCGCTGGACCGAGGCCGAACGCGAGAGCCGGAGCCTCGGCGATCCCGTGCTGCTCGGCACGGTGGAGGCGGCGCAGGATCTCTCGCCGCGTTACCGCGCCAGCTACGGCGAGCTGTGCCGCTGGCTCGCGCAGTATGCCGACCAGCCCGATGCGAAGGCGATCTATGCCCTGGCGCTGAGCCGGCGCCCCACCGGCAGCCGCGCTCCGGCACGGCCGACGGGAGCGAGCCTGCCGGCGCCTCGGCTCGAGGACGACAGCGAGAACGGTCGCGCGGCCCGGCGGCTCTCCGCCGCCGAGCGGCGTCAGGCGCGGCAACTTGCCGCCGAGATCAAGGCGATGGCGGCGCGGGAGCCGCGGCGCGCCGAGCTGACGCTCGCCGGTTACGAGGCCAGGCGTCTGTTGACGGCGCCGCAGCAGGACGAGCTGCGCACGCTGATCGCGGCGGGCTATCTCGCCGCCGGGAAGGCGCATGAAGCGCTGGTGCTGAGCGCGGTCGATTACGGGCCCGCCTACGCCGCCGACGCTCATTGGCAGGCGGGGCTCGCCGCCTGGCGGCTCGGCCGCTATGAGGAGGCGGGCGCGCACTTCCAGGCAGCGGCGCGCGCGCCGGGGCAATCGTCGTGGGCGGTCTCGGCGGCGGCCTACTGGGCGGCGCGCGTCGAGCTGCGCAGCCGTCATCCCGAGCTCTTCACCTATTGGCTCCGCATTGCCGCCGAGCACACCCGCACCTTCTACGGCCTGCTGGCGCGGCGCACGCTCGGCATCGACGACGATTTCGACTTCGAGAACGCGCCCTTCACCGAGGTCGATGCCGACATGCTCGAAGCGCTTCCCGCCGGGCGGCGAGCGCTGGCGCTGCTGCAGATCGGCGAGACGGGCCGGGCGGAAGCGGAGCTGCGCGCGTTGGCGCCCCGTGCGCATGCGCGGCTGCTCGAGGCGCTGGTCGCGGTCGCCGATCGCACCAACATGCCGGGCCTCAGCCTGCAGCTCGCGGCGCGCGCCGCCGAAGGCGACGGCCGGCACCGCTACCATGCGCTCTATCCGGTGCCGCACTGGCGGCCGCTCGGCGGCTTCACCGTCGACCGGGCGCTGATCTTCGCGGTGATGCGCCAGGAATCGCAGTTCTCGCCGCATGTCGAAAGCACGCTCGGGGCCGTCGGGCTGATGCAGCTGATGCCGGCGACGGCGCATGCGATGGCCAAGCGCACCGGCGTCGCGCTGGCGGAAGGCACGCGGCACCCCGCGCGCTCGGCGCTCGCCGATCCCGAAGTCAACCTGGCGCTGGCCCAGGAATACATCATGAGCCTCATCGAGCAGCAGTACATCGGCAACAACCTCGTGCTGATCGCGGCGGCCTACAATTCGGGTCCGGGCGCGGTGCAGCACTGGAAGAAGGAGAAGGCGCTCCGGCGCGATCCGCTGCTGTTCATCGAAAGCATTCCCTCGCGCGAGACGCGCAACTTCACCGAGCACGTGCTGGCGAATTACTGGATCTACCGCCAGCGCCTCAACCAGCCCTCGCCCGATCTCGACGCGCTTGCCGCCGGCGAATGGCCGACCTATACCGCGCTCGACAACACGACCGAGCCGGTTCGCCATGCCGAAAATCGATGAGCAGCGCCCGTTTCTCAGCGTCAACATCGCCATCCTGACGGTCTCCGACACGCGCAGCGAAGCCGACGACAAATCGGGTGCGACGCTGGTCGAGCTGGTCACCGCCGCGGGCCACCGCGTCGCCGACCGCCGCATCGTGCGCGACGACCAGGACGCGATCATCGCCCAGCTCAAGGCGTGGATCGCCGATCCCGCGATCGAGGTGGTGATCTCGACCGGCGGCACGGGCGTGACCGGCCGGGACGTGACGCCCGAAGCCTTCCACGCGGTCTATGAGAAGGAGATCGCCGGCTTCGGCGAGCTGTTCCGCTGGCTCAGCTACCAGAAGATCGGCACCTCGACGATCCAGAGCCGCGCGACCGCCGGCGTCGCCGGCGGGACCTATCTCTTCGCCCTTCCCGGCTCGCCCGGCGCCTGCCGCGACGGCTGGGAGGACATCATCAAGCATCAGCTCGACAACCGGCTCCGCCCCTGCAATCTGGCAGAGCTCATGCCGCGCCTCGAGGAGCATCGCTCGCGCGGGCGCTAGAGCCGGGCGAAACGTCGCTGCGCCATTGGGCGGGTGTAATGCCCATTCGCTGCTTGAAGGCGCGCTGGAAGGCCGCCTCGGATTGATAGCCGGCAAGCTCCGCGACGGCGCCGGTCGACATCCCCGATCCCTTCAGCGCGTTGGCGGCGACGGTCATGCGAATGTCCGTGAGAAGCTCGCTCGCCGAGCGGCCGAGACGCTCCCGGAAATGGCGGATGAAGGTCGCGCGCGACATGTGGCAGCGCCGCGCCAGCTCGGGCAGTGTCCAGGGCCGGCCGGGCTCGTTGAAGATCGCGGTCAGCGCCGGCGCGAGGCGGGGATTTCCGGCGATCGCAAGCAGCCCTTCCGGCGTCTCCCGTGACTCGCTCGCGAGGCGAAGCACGAGCGCGAGCAAGGCTGCGGTGAAGGCGTTGAGCATGGCGAGCCCGCCCAGATTCTCGGACGCCGATTCCGCACGCATGAGGCCGACAAGCGCCGCGACCTCAGCCGCCGTGCCGGGCTCCGCGGTGGCGGCGCTGCTCTCGGCAGCGTGCACGATAAGCCGGTGCGGCAGATAGGATCGAACGAGCCGTTGATGCGCCGGCGAGAGCACGAATCGCCCGCACATCATGTCGAGCCGCTCGCCCGTGCCCGCGTTCTCCTGAACGACGACGTTGAGGGTCCTGCGTTCCCGCACGGGGATCGGCGCCGCATCGCTGCCGTCATGCATGGCGTGCGCCGAGCCGTGCGGAAGCACCAGGATGTCGCCGGCGGTCAATTTGCTCGCGGGACGGCCGACCGGCTCCTCAAGGATTGCCGTGCCGCCGAGCACGACGTGATAGGCGATCTCGCCGGCTTCGGACGGGGCGAAATCGATCCGCCAGGGCGCGCCGAGGAAGCATCGGACATCGAGCGTGCCGCTCACCGGCACCATCTCCAGCAGCCGGCTCAGCCAGTCCCGGGGCTCTGTCACGTCATCCACGTATGAGACGGATGAGCATAGGATTGATATCAGGCCGCGTTCCTCGCTTCGCGCCTACTCATTAGACGTAGTGCAGGATGAGACGTAGTGCAGGTGACAGGACACCACCAAGGGCACACCACCCGCGTTCACCGACCTAGCCGACAGCGAACCATGCTTATCCGCTTTACGCCCACACCCACGCGCATAAGCGCGCGCAAGTGAGCGATAGGAGGTCTAAGCCATGAAAACCATTCCTCAAAATGCCCGCCTGACGCAGGAAATCCACGGTCGTCTGGTCGATATCGCCCTGAACGACCCGGACCGAGAGAAACGCATCGTCGCAGCCGACGCCGAGCACGAGTTCTGGAACGCCTATGTTGCGCCGATCTGCGGCGACCGGGAGACACGGCCGGTCATGATCGACTTCATCGAGAAAATCCTGCGCCTGGTCGGGAAATGAAAATAGGCCATGGCCCCCGATGTTCTCGCGCGGGGGAGAGCTCCCGAAGATCATCGCCTTGTCGATCGCGCAATGCGCTCTTCCCGGCGCAGGAAGTCGATGAAGGCCTGGAGCGGGGCAGGAATCTGCCGCCGGCTCGGGTAATACAAGTAAAGGTCCGGCGGGCGCGGCATCCAATCTTCGAGCAGGACCACCAGCCGGCCGGTGCGCACCGGTTCCTCGACGACATCGAGCAAGCTGTAGCCGACACCGACGCCGTCAACCGCGGCTTGCAGTTGCATCGATTGCTCGTTGACGATGAGATTGCCATCGATCGCCACTTCGAACCTCTTGTTGAGCTTCTCGAAAGTCCACGGCAGGAGGGCGCCGCTCGGAAAACGGAGGCGGATGCAGTTGTGCGCCTGCAAGTCCTGCGGCCGGGTCGGCCGAGGATGCACCTCGAGATAGCTCGGTGCAGCAACGACCGCGCCGCGCAGATCAGCGCCGATGCGCATGGCGATCATGTCGCGATCGATGCGCTCGCCGGGTCGAATGCCGGCATCAAACCGCTCTTTGACGATGTCGCGCAGGATGCCGTCGGCGCTCACCTCCAGCGTGATCTTCGGATGTGCGGCGAGAAACCGCGCCAGCAGCGGCGCGATCAGCAGCTGCGCCACGGGCGGCGGTACGGTCAGGCGCAGCTGCCCGGCGGGCGTGCTGCGGAAGTCATTGACCGAGTCGAGCGCAACCTCGAAGTCGTCAAGCAGCGGCATGAGGCGCGCCAGAAGCCGCTCGCCGGCCTCGGTCGGCGCCACGCTGCGCGTCGTTCGGTTCAGCAGACGCACGCCGAGCTTCTCCTCGATCCCGCGGATCGTCTCGCTGAGCGTCGAGCGCGAGACGCCAAGCTGGGCCGCCGCCCTGGCGAAGCTCCGGCGCGTCGCCACCTCGGCGAAGGCGCTGAGCTCGGCAAACCCGATTTCCCGCATTGGTCGGTCTCTCCGAACAGGCTGTTCGCATAATACAGAATTCTCGAACACTTGGGCAGTGCCTACCTTCCCCTCCGAGGCGACGGGCGGTCGTCGCCCCTCATAAGGAAGGACCAAGGCCATGAGTTCGCTGCTTCTCGTCACGTCGAGCCTGTTCGGCAAAGCATCACAGTCTCGCCGGATCGCGGAGGAGCTTGTCGCGGCCTTGCGCGAGAAGAACCCCGACATGCGCGTCGTCGAGCGCGACTTGACACCCCTGACGATGCCGCATCTGAGCACCGACACCTTAATGGCGCTCGCAACACCGGCGGAGCAATACACGCCCGCCCAGCGCGAGGCGGTGGCTTTTGCCGACGCGCTGATCGAGGAGGTCGAGGCCGCGGCGACGATCGTGGTCGCGGCACCGATGTACAATTTCACCATCCCGTCGACCCTGAAGGCGTGGCTCGACCATATCGCCCGCCGCGGTCGCACCTTCCGTTACGGCGCCGCCGGCCCGGAAGGCTTACTGAAGGGCAAGAAGGTGTTCGTGATCACCGGCCGCGGTGGCATCTACAGCGGCGAGAGTCCGGTCCGGGCGCTGGACTTCCAGGAACCCTATCTGCGCGCGATCCTCGGGTTCATCGGGCTCACCGATGTCAGCTTCGTGCACGTCGAGGGGTTGAACATCAACCAGGAGGAAGCGGAGAAGGGTCGCACGCGCGCCCGGCAGGCAATCGCAACGCTGCTGCCGAAGCTCGCCGCCTGAGGGCAACGCCGCGGAGCCGTGCGGAACGACGCACGGCTCCGACTTGTGAAGGGCCGGCAGAGCGCAGAGGTGCTTCTCGTTGGCGTGCGCGCTTCATCGACCTTTCCGTCGGCCAATTCCTCGACGCAAGCCGCGCGGGCCGCTGACATGGGCGTTGCCACGCTCGTAGAATCGAAGCAGCCGATCGGCTTCCTTCGTCAATCCGACGCGAGTACTCCGCGCGAGGTGCACCGCGTGCCGCTCATCGTCGACGCCCAGCCAGAGAGGTCCCGCGGCACAGAGATCGATGCCGTCGCAGCGTTGATCGATCGCCATCGCCGTCGCAAGCCGTCCCGGCCCTTTGGCCAGCTCCGTCAGCCGTGTCGTCCCACGACGGCGCTGCATAACGGACATCCCCTCCAGCGGCTCCAATGCCCGCAGCAGCACCCCGGCTCCGATGCCGCGCCGCTCGGCCGCAACGTTGCACATATAGGACGTGCCATAGATGAAATAGACGTAGGCGTGCCCTTTCGCGAGGAAGAGAGACTGATTGGCTGCGGTCATGCCGATGAAGGCATGGCCCGCGGCATCGCCGACCGGATACGCCTCGGTCTCGACGATCCGACCGCTGGTTCTGGCGCCACGGTGATCGCGAACGAGCACCTTGCCGATGAGGAAACGCGCCAGCTCGATCGTGTCCTCCGGCAGCTCCGAACGACGCAGGCGGCGAAGACGGCCAACCGGGGCCGAGGCGATGGCATGGCTTGGATGGATTGTGACCCGCTTCTGTTGAATTGGCAAAGTCTCTACTCTCGCTCTCTAGCGCCGATGAACCCTGTCTGCCGCTCTGGTGCCGGTCAAATGTTGACCGCTCCAAGGATCGGGCCCACAATCAAACTTGCCGCGACCTACCGAGTCCCGTGTTCCAGGCTAGAGCGCGGGCGACACCAAGCACATCTTGTTGATCATTGTCCCGCCGGTCCAGCGGCGCAGCGTACGCGCTGACCATGCGGGCATGAGCGTCGCCGTTGTCGAGTGCGGGAGATCGAGATGGGAGATCGAGAGATACGGGATGCGCTCGAGCAGCACTGGGCTGCCTCCGATGCGAATGATTTTGCGGTCGAGCATGAGATCTATCGCGAGGATGCGGTGCTCCACTATCCGCAGTCGGGCGAACGCATTCGCGGCCGACACAACATCCAGGAGAGCAGGACGGTGCAGCCGAGCGAGAAGCGCTTCGCCGTCCAGCGGATCGTCGGCAACGGCGATCTCTGGGTCACCGAATTCGTGCTCAGCTATGACGGCGTGCCGTCTTACGCCGTCAGCATCATGGAATTCAGCGACGGAAAGGTCGCCCGCGAGACGCAGTACTTCGGCAATCCGTTCAAGCCCGGGCCGTCTCGGACACACCTGGTCGAGCTGAATAGCTGAACACTCCGCCGTCTCGGTTCTCGCCCCTTCAGGGGGAGGAGAGAGGGTCATAGCGACGGGGAGGCGGAAATGGCGGCGCGCTTGCTTTCGGTCAATGTGGGCCTGCCGCGCGACATCGCGTGGCGCGGGAAGACGGTTCGCACCGCGGTCTGGAAAGCCCCGGTCCAAGGCAGGCGCATGGTGCGGCGGCTCAACATTGACGGCGACGGACAGGGGGACCTGGCCGGACATGGCGGCGAGCACCGCGCCGTCTTCGTCTATCAGATAGACTCCTATCGCTACTGGGAAAGCGAGCTGCGCCGCAGCGACTTCACCTATGGGCAGTTCGGCGAGAATTTCACCATCGACGGCCTCTCCGACCACGAGGTGTGCATCGGCGATCGCTACCGGGTCGGCGGCGCGTTGTTCGAAGTGACGCAGCCGCGCGTCACCTGTTACCGCGTGGGTATTCGCATGAACGAGCCGCAGATGGCGGCGCTGCTCGTCGCGCGAGGCAGGCCCGGCTTCTATTTCCGTGTCCTGCAGGAGGGCGAGGTTGAAGCGGGCGACGAGATCGTACAGGTCGCTGCCGGTCCTGAGCGCATGAGCGTGTTCGAGATCAATGCGCTGCTCTACAGGCCCAATCACCCCCGCAGCGCGCTGGAGCGCGCGCTGCGCATCCCGGCACTGAGTGCCGGTTGGCGCGCCTCCTTAGAGGCGCTGCTCGAGCAGGAGCGCCGCGGCGCGACGACAGGAAATGCCGGCCTCGCTCCGGCGTCCGGGCCACCCCCGGCATGGACGGGGTTCCGCCCGCTGCGCGTGTCGCGCAAGGTTCGCGAGAGCCGCGGCGTGATCTCGTTGGTGCTCGAACCCAGCGATGGGCGCCCCCTCGCCATGCCCCTGCCGGGTCAGTTTATCGTGTTGCGGCTGAAGCCGGCACCCGATGCGCCCGCGCTGATGCGCAGCTATTCGCTGTCGGGAGAGCCTGGCACCGAGCGCTATCGCGTCAGCGTCAAGCGGGAGCCGCACGGCGCCGCCGGCATTTACATCGACGACAGGCTGCAGGTCGGCGATGTCGTGGAGGCCAGCGCGACACGGGGCCGCTTCACGCTTCGGCCTGGCGACGGACCCATCGTCTTTCTGAGTGCCGGCATTGGGGCTACCCCCGTGCTGGCAATGCTCCATGCCTTGGCGGCTGCCGCCTCGCCGCGGGAAGTCTGGTGGCTCTATGGCGCCCGCGACCGGCGCGAGCATCCTTTTGCCGAGGAAGCTCGCACCCTGCTCAAAGCCTTGCCCGACAGCCGCAGCTACATTTACTACAGCGCGCCCCATCCCGAGGATCGGCCAGGCGTGGATTTCGACGCGCGCGGACGCCTGGACATGCGTGTGCTCCGGGAGCTGAAGGTACCGTGCACTGCCGATTTCTATCTATGCGGACCGCCCGCCTTCATGAGCGATCTGACCGCCGGCCTTGCCGACTGGGGCGTTGCGGCAGACCGCATCCACACCGAGATTTTCGGCTCAGGGCCATCCAAGACGCCGGGGATCGCGGCTGCTCCGGTGCGGCAGCCGCATGCGCCGTCCGGTCCCCCCGGCGAGGGGCCGCTGATCTCATTCGCCCGCAGCGGTCTCAATGTCCGCTGGGGACCGGCGTTCCAGAGCGTGCTCGAGCTTGCGGAAGCGTGCGACATCCCCGTGCGATGGGCATGCCGCACCGGGGTCTGCCACACCTGTGAGACCGGGCTTGTCCAGGGAACCGTGAGCTACCGGCCCGAACCGATCGATGCACCAGCGGACGGCAATGTGCTGATCTGCTGTTGCCAGCCTGAGGGCGACATGGTCATCGACCTCTGAGGACAGGGTGCTCGGTTATCGCCGTCGGGCGAACGCATTCGTGGCCGACTGCCGAGCTCGATCTCAGAACGGAGGAGTACACGCATGGTAGCGCCCGACACGCTTCGCGATACAAGGATCCCCCTCGCCCACGGATCTGGCGCGATGCCTGCCGCCGGGTTTGGCACGCTGATTGCGGATCCCCTCGCGACCAGACAGGCAACCAAGACCGCGTTGGAAGTGGGGTTTCGTCACTTCGATTGTGCGGAGCGCTATCGCAATGAACAAGCGGTCGGCGATGCGATGCAGGATGTGTTCAAGGCGGGGGCGATCCAGCGGAAGGATGTGTTCGTCACGACAAAGCTCTGGAACAACAATCATCGACCCGAGCGGGTCAAACCCGCCTTCGAGGCGAGCCGCCGGCGCCTTCGACTCGATTATGTCGATTGCTATCTCGTCCATACCCCCTTTGCCTTCCAACCGGGCGACGAACAGGACCCGCGGGACGAGCGCGGCCAGGTGATCTATGATTCCGGGGTGACGTTGGTGGAAACCTGGCGGGCCTTGGAGGGCCTGGTAGACGAGGGCCGGTGCAAGGCAATCGGCTTATCAAATATCAATTTGGAGAAACTGCAAGAGATTGTCGAAGCCGCGCGAATCAAACCGGCGGTCGTAGAGGTCGAATCGCATCCCTATCTCCCGGAATGGGACTTGCTCGACTATTGTCAGCGACAGGGGATTGTGCTGCTTGCGTTTGCGGCGTTGGGGCATGGATTGGAGCCCAGATTGCTGAATCATCCGGTGATCACCGCCATCGCCCAGCGCCTCAGGAAAACCCCTGCCCAAGTCCTGCTTGCCTGGGCGGTACAACGCGGCACCGCGTTCCTGACGACCTCCGTGACGCGCGCCCGCATCCAGGAGAATTTTGAGCTTTCGGCCCTGCCGGAAGACGCCATGCAGGAAATTCGGGACGGAGTCGCGACGACGATCCGCTTCAATACCGTCGTAGAGACCGGCGTGCCCGGGTTCATTCCCCGAGGCCGCTGAGCGCGAGACCATTGACCCGCGCTCAGTGTCTTGGGCTCGGATTGACGTCGCTTGGAACGATGTCGAGCTTAGGGGCCCCCGAGCATCAGGTACCCGAACGTCGTAATCACCAAAGCAACCGCCAGCCACCTTGAAAGGGCATTCCAAAGCAGCACATGCAGCCTATACCTGAAATCGGGGATCGGAATGCCTGCCGACGGCCCGCACGCTGGCTTCGGGAGCGAACGCCGCGAGATCACGGTCCTCTTCGCCGACCTGGTCGGGTTCACCGCGTTCTCCGAGCGGCGCGGCGAGGAGGCGGCCTACGAGCTCATGCAGCGCATTTCGAAGTTGCTCCGGGAGAGCATTGAACAGCACGGCGGGACGGTTGGCAGCTTCACGGGCGACGGCGTGATGGCGCTGTTCGGCGTGCCGCAGGCGCTCGAGGACGCGCCGTTGCGCGCCTGCCGCGCGGGTCTCGCGGCGCGGGACCGGCTCGCCGCGCGGGCCGACGAGATCGAGGCGGCCTGCAGCCTCCATCCCGCGCTGCGGATCGGCATCCACACCGGGCTCGCCGTGGTCGGCGAGGTCGACGGGACCTTCACAGCGCTCGGCGATGCCGTGAATTTGGCCGAGCGACTGCAGGCGCTCGCCGAGCCCGGATCCGTCGTGCTGAGCGACGCGACACGGCGACAGGTCGAGGGCGCGGTCGAGATGCAGCCCCTCGGCGCATACGCGGTCAAGGGCAAGGCCGAGCCCCAGTCTCTCTTCCGTCTGGATGCGCTGCGCCCGGCCGCCTCGCGCTTCGACGCGGCAGTGGTGCGCGGGCTCACCGCCTTCGTCGGCCGCGACCGCGAGCTGGAGACGCTCGAAGGCGCCTTCGCAGGGATCGCCGAGGGACCGCAGATCGTCGACGTGGTCGGCGAGCCGGGCATCGGAAAGTCGCGGCTGATCTACGAGTTCCGGCAGCGCATCGGCAGGGACCGCACCTTCGCCCCGGTCGGAGCCTGTTCGCCCGACGGCCGTCAGACGCCGTTCCTGCCGTTCCTCGAAATCGTCCGAGGTTCATTCGGCGTCGCCGCGGGCGAGCCCGAAGCGGCCGTGACGCGGAAGCTCGAGGAAGGGCTGCGGGCGCTCGGCCTGTCGTCGCAACGGAATGTCGGGCTCCTGCTCAACCTTCTCGGCTTGAAGGCGCCCGAGGGCGCGCTGCATGGCCTCGACGGCGCCCTGATCGGGTTCGCAGCGCGCGAGCTCCTCGAACGGATGCTCCGTGCACGCTGCCATATGTCGCCTGCGGTCATGGTGCTTGAGGACCTGCAGTGGATCGACAGCGCGTCGGAGGGGCTCCTGCAGAGCGTCGCCCTCGCCGAGGGCCCGCTTCAGCTGCTGGTCGTGCACACGCGGCGTCCCGAATACAAGCCGCCCTGGGTCGGGCGCGCGAAGGTGACACCGCTCTGGCTCGGCCCGCTATCCGGCGGCGAGACCGCCCGCATCGTGCAGGCCCGGATCGGCCGAGCGTTGCCGGCTGATGTTGCGCGTCTCGTCGCGGAGAAGGCCGAAGGCAATCCGCTGTTGGCGGAGGAGATCGCAAGCTTCCTGGTCGAGGGGGACATGCTCTGTGGGAACGGTCGCGCGGCGAACCTCGATCCCGGCGGCCTGGCCGGCGTCCTCCCGGCGAGCCTCCGCTCGTTGTTGGGCTCGCGCGTCGACCGGCTGTCGCCGTCGGATCGGAAGGCGCTGCAGGCGGCCGCGGTCATCGGGCGAAGGTTCGATCCCGAGCTCCTGTCGGCAGTCGCCGAGACCGGGCTCGGGATCGAGCGCCAGCTTGTGGAGATGCAGGCCCTCGATCTCGTGCACCGGGACGAACGCACCGGCGAGTACGTGTTCAAGCACGCCCTCGTGCGCGACGTCGTGTATGACGGCCTCCTGAGCGGGGCCCGGTCGGCTCTGCACCTGAGGATCGCCGAGGAGATCGAGCGGCGCAGCGCGAACCGCCTTCCAGAGGTCGCCGAGGTCCTGGCGCACCATTACGCGGCGACGTCGGACGCCCGGAAGGCCTTCCTCTATTCCGCAATGGCCGGAAGGAAGTGCCTCGACATCTTCTCCTTGGACGAGGCGGAGCGGCATTACCGGCGGGCACTGGACCTGCTCGAGACATCGCCGGACTGCGCGGACAGGCGAGGCGTCGCCGATGTCGTGGCGGACCTGCTGCAGGTCATGTACAACAAATCGGAGTTCGGCGAATTGAAGCGGCTTGCGGAGCGCCATTTGCCGAAGCTCGAGACGGCGGGTGACACGCCGCAGCTCGTCCTTGCCCTGTATTTCCTTGCGATCGCATTCGTGCAGGAGTGCGAGTTCCGGACCTGCGAGGAGATCTCCGTGAGGGCGATGTCCGTGGCGGAGCGGGTTGGCGATGCCAAGGCGATAGCCTATGCGTACCACGGTCTCGTCTGGTCCGCGATCGTGCTCGGCCGCCATTCGGCGGAGGCGCGGCAGCGCATGATCGCCGAGTTCATCGCCAAGAGCGAGCGGGCGCGCGACAACTACATCCTGAACTGGGCCTACTGGTGCGCGGCCTGGGACTGCCTCTATCGGAACCTGCTGCGCGAGGCCCGCGAGCGCGCTTGGCGGCTGGTCGACGCCGGCCGCGAGCGCGACGACCGCCGCGCGCTGGGCCAGGCGCATTTCACGCTGGCCATGATCGATCTCGTGGAAGGAGACTACGAAGAAGCCGCACGCCACGGCGAGGAATGCATCCGGACCGCCGTCACGCCGCTCGACCGGAAGATCGGCGCGACGATGAAAGCCGCAGCCGACGTCTTCCACCGCCCTGCGGCGGAAGCGGTGCCGAAGCTGCTCGAACTGAGGAGCGAGCTGCTGCGGAGCCGGTGGCTCTATCTCGCGGGTGGCACGAACGGCGCGGCAGGCGTCGGATTCGTGCTGTCGGGCCGGGTCACGGAAGGTATCCGCACACTCGAGCGCGCGGTCGCCGATTGCGAGCGGTCGGGAAACGGCACCGCGGCCGCGTGGAACCGTCTCTTCCTCGCCGAGGTGTACCTAAAGATGCTCGCGGGCGGCCGGACACTCCCGCTGCGCGTCATCGCCGCGAATTTCGGCGCGATCCTGCGGGTGCGGATCTCCGGGGCTCACCGCGTCGCCGAGCTGCTCGACCGGACGGCGGCCCATCCGCAGCTGGACAGCAACGGCTCCTTCTACGCGCGCATCGACATGGACCGAGGACTGCTGCACAAGATCAAGCGCCGGCCGGAGCTCGCACGGCGCTTCCTCATGGCAGCTCGCGCAAAGGCGGAGCGCCAGGGCGCCGACTTCATGATCCGCAGGATCGACACGGCGCTCGCCGACCTTCCTTCACCTTGAGCAGAGCCAGGGGAAATAAAGCGTGCGGCGCGGACGGCGGGGACCTTGCCGAGCCACCTCGATACCGTCATAAGAGGCGATGGCCTATACGCCGCCTCGTCATTGCGGCCGCTGCGGCGGCGCGCTTGCGCCCGTTGAAGGCAAGCCGGGCCAGCGCGTCTGCGAGAACGTCGCCTGCGGCGAGACCACGTATCTCTCGCCGATCCCGGTGGTCGCGGCGATCGTCGAGCGCCGCGGCGCCATCATCCTGGTGCGCGGCCATGGCTGGCCCGAAAGCTGGTACGGGCTTGTCACCGGCTTCCTCGAGCCCGAGGAGAGCCCCGAGGCAGCGGCGCGGCGCGAGGTTGCCGAAGAGCTTGGGCTCGCGGTTACCGAGAGCCGGCTCATCGGCGCTTATCCGTTCGCTCGCATGAACCAGGTGATCATCGCCTATCACATGCCGGCGGAAGGTGAGATCGTGCTCGACCAGACCGAGCTGGCGGGCTTCAAGGAAGTGCCGGTGGAAAAGCTCCGTCCCTGGGATTTCGGCACGGGTGCTGCGGTGCGCGATTTCCTGGAGCAGCGACGGCAGCGTTAGGCGGGGCGGCGTTCCTCGAGCGGGCGGCTCAGCGGCCGGTGTAGCGCGGCTTGCGCTTCTCGAGGAAGGCGCGCACGCCTTCGCGGTAGTCCTCGGACTGGGCGGCGAGCGCGTACTGGTCACGATCCATGAAGCTCACGGCGTGGTGCAGGGCGGTGCTGGCGGCGTTGACGCCCTCCTTGCACATCCGCACCTGCACCGGCGGCAGCGCCGCCACGCGCTCTGCCATCGCCATCGCCGCGTCGAAGGCGGCGCCCGCCGGCGCCGTTTCGTCGACGAGGCCCCACGCGAGGGCGCGCTCGGCGTCGATGCGCTCGGCCATGACGGTGAGCCGCTTGGTGCGCGCCGGTCCCATCAATGCCACCAGTCGCGGCACCGACTGCCAGCTCATGTTCATGCCGCGCTCGATCTCCGGCACGTAGAAGCGCGCACCGGCACCGGCGAGGCGAAGATCGAGAGCCGCCACCAGCGCCACGCCGCCGCCCACGCACCAGCCTTCGATAGCGGCGAAGGTCATCGGCTCCAGCGTCTCCCAGGCGCGGCAGAGCCGCGGCCCCAGCGCCTGTAGCTGCCGCCGCTCGGCGAGGCCCACTGCCTCGAGCTTCGCCTCGCGCAGGTCGAAGCCCAGGGTGAACACGTCGGCCGCGCCCGCCAGCACGATCGCCGAGGTCTCGGTGTCGTCCTCGAAAGAGCGGGCTGCGGCGGTGAGATCGCGCATCACCTGGCGCGACAGTGCGTTCTTGCCGTCGCCGAGATCGAAATGGATGGTGGCGATGCGCCCCTTGCGCGCGATGCTGACCGGCGATGCAGGCATCGAAGAATCCTTTCTGGTCTGCGGATTGCGACGCTCAGCGCGGCGCGAGATAGGCTTCTACCGCCGGCCGCTCGAGCAATTGGCGCGCCCAACGCTGCAGCACCTTCTCGATCCACGGCGCCGCGACGCCGAGCTGCACCATGGCGACGCCGCCATTGACGGATTCGCTGTAGTCGCTGATCCGCCCGCCCTTGAGCCGGAAGCGACTCATCCCGTCGATCACCACGCGCTTGCCGGCGAACTCGGGAATTTTCGAGACGAAGCTCGACAGCGACCAAGCATAGCCGAGATCGCCGTGGCACGCGGGGTCGAACATCCGCCATCGGTACTCGGCAGCATCGCGGTGGAAGAGGCCTTCCAGCATCCGGGCGATCTCGCCGCGGCCGCGGTGATCGCCATAGATGTAGTCGTGATAGACGGCATCCTGGTCGAAGCATTGGGCGAAGCGCTCGCCGTCGCCGGCCTCAGCGGCATCGGTCATGCGCCGGAGCAGTGCGGCAAACTCGTCCTGAGTCATGGCGTCGTCTCCTCCCGATCCCCTCTAGTATCTCGATACCGAGGATTTGACCAGTTGCTCGGGAGATGGGCGCGGCGGGCTTCACATCGATCGCCTCTCGCAGCGACGCTGGCGCCAGCGGCGATAGCTCGCGGCGTCGTCGACGTCTTCGAGCGTCTCCAGCCTGAGGACGCGCATCCCGCGCGGCAGGGTCTGGAGCGTATCGGCCAGCGCATGGGCGCTCGACCAGCGCACGCCGGCGAAGACGCCGCGCGGCAGCGGCCGGCGGCGAAAGCCGACGAGCCAGTAGCCGCCATCGGGCGCCGGGCCGAAGACGGCATCGCTGCGCCCGAGCGCGCGGAAGGCGCTCTCGACATGGCGCGCGGTCAGGGCGGGGATGTCGGAGCCGATGATCAGCGCCGGTCCCGGCGGCAGGGCGACAAAGGCACGCGCCATGCGCCGGCCGAGATCGCCGCTCCCCTGGCCCAGCCTTGCCGCCGCGGGCCAGCGGGGAAAGCGCGCGCGGTCTGGTGTCGCGGCGATGTGGCAGCACCAGCGCGGATCGCGCGCGAGGCGGCGCAGCAGCGCAAGGCTCGTCTCGCGGTAGAAGCGCAGCGCGGCGAGCGCGCCGATGCCGGCGGCGAGGCGCGACTTGACGCGGCCCAGTTGCGGCGCGCGCAGGAAGACGACGACATGGCGCCGCGCGCGCATCAGCCGTAGACCAGCCGCAGGAGGCGCGGCGGCACGCCGAGGAAATAAAGCGCAAGGCAGCAGAGATTGCGCAGCGGCCGCCGGAGATAGCCGCCGCGCCGGTAGCGCGCCGCCGAGGTCACCGCATCCGCCGCCAGCGCCGCGAGCCGGGCGCGGCCGAGGCGGCGCACGATGTCGACATCCTCCATCAGCGGCAGCGGGCGGAAGCCGCCGATCTCGCGATGGAGCGCCGCGGAGAGCAGCAGCCCCTGATCGCCGTAGGGGAGCGCGAGGCGCCGGCAGCGCCAGCGCGCCGCCGCCTCGATCACGCGCGCGGCGCGCGCCCCATCGTCGAGGCAGAAGCGGAAATAGCCGGCGCGCCAGTGATTGGCGGGATCGGTGATGAAGCGGGCGACGACCGCGCTCCAGCCGCGGCCGAGGCAGGTGTCGGCGTGGAGGAAGAGAAGCCAGTCGCCCTCGGCGACGGCGCCGCCGGTCGCCAGCTGGATGCCGCGGCCGCGCGGCGCGGCGATGACGCGCGCGCCGGCGGCCTGCGCGAGCGTGAGGGTCGCATCGGCGGAGCCGCCATCGACGACGACCACTTCGCGCAGCAATCCCGCGGCGCGGCCTTCCGCCAGCGCCGCCAGCGTCGCCGGCAAGGTCGCCCCGGCCTCGAGGGTCGGAATGATGACGGAAAGCGGCGGCGCGCTGACGGACAACATGGGGCGGCGCGCAGCATAACCGGCGACTCGCGCGCCGCAGGAGCGAAAATTTTCGACCTGCCAACGATGCGCGGCTTATGCCGTCGGCGTCCTGCCGATGGGCGCCGCGCCGCCGATTCGTCGGGCGGAGCGCTGCGATCGGGAGTAGTCTTGAGGGCATCCCGCCGCGGCGGCGGGACACTTCCGAGGAACCGACAACGCCATCAGGGAGGACGCCATGACGGAAGCCGTTGCCCGCGTCACCAAGATCACCGCGGCCTCGCAGAAGAGCTTTCAGGACGCTGTCGAAGCCGGGCTGAAGCGCGCGG
>DASQSR010000008.1:0-12799 GCA_035642295.1 Allostellaceae bacterium
CTCGCTGACGCGAGTTCGCCGAGGGGCTCTCGCGGTTGCTGCGCAACCGCTGTCGCCGCTGCGGACGAACTCGCTGACGCGAGTTCGCCGAGGGGATCAAGTCCGGGGCGCTGCCGCCGCGGACGCACTCGCTGACGCGGCGAGCGGCTTCGTTTCCGGCATCAGCGTCCAGAGGATCGCAACCGCGGCCACAGCCACGGCGGTGACGCCCAGAAAGCCGGCGGCGGGACCAAACGCCGTGACCGTCACTCCCGAGAGCAACGTGCTGAGCGAGGCACCGATACCGGAGAGCGTGCCGACGAAACCCTGGGCGAGGTTGAACCGCCCCGTCCCTTGGGTCACATCGGCGATGACCAGCGACGTCAGCACGCCGAGCGTGGCGCCGGTGATGCCGTCCAGCGCTTGCGCCGCGACGAGGAGCGCCGGGCTCGTCGTCGCCGCGAAGGACAGCGAGCGTATCGGCACCACGCCCAGCCCGAGCAGCAGAAGCGGCCGGCGTCCCCACCGGTTGGCGGCTTCCCCGGCCCAGGGGGCAGCGAGCGCGACGACAAGCTGGGGAACCACCAGCAAGGCCGAGAGGATGAGCGAGGACTGCCTGCCTTCGGCATGCACCAGCGTCTCGCCGAGGAGCGGCAGCAGCGACGCATTGGCGAGCTGAAACAGGAAGAGGCACACGGCAAAAACCAGAAGGCGCCGGTCCCGCAGCAGAGCGCCGCGGCGCGCCCGTTGCGGACGCGTCTCCGGGTGCTCGGCCTGGCCGCAGCAGGAGCGGGCAAAGTGAATGTCGGCGGCGTGGATCGCCGCGAGCGCCAGCAACACCGGGAGACCCAAAGCGGCGGTGGCGAAGAAAATGTCCTCGGTGGAGAGGAGATAGCCGATGATGCCCATCAGCGCCGCCGCGACGAGGCTGCCAAGCGAGGCGAAGCGCTGATTGCGGCCGAACCGCCGGGCAGCGCCGTCATGGCCCACCAGCCCGAGGCTGATCGCGGCAATCCCCAGTCCGAGCACGCCGCCGGTCGCGCCGTCGGCAAGGCTTGCGACCAGGACGGCGGCGAAGCTTGGGGAAAGTCCGAGGATCAGCGCGGCAACGGCAACGGTGAGGCTCCCCGCTCCCACCAGCGCCCGCTTCGAGCGGACCAGGTCGAGCAGCTCGCCGGCGGGAACTTGGGTCGCGAGACCGGCGAGGCCGCTGGCGGTGAGGACGAAACCGATGGTCGCCGGGGCCCAGCCGCGATCCGCCAGATGAACGGCGACGAACGGTCCGAACCCGGATTGCAGGGCGGCCAGGAAGAAATTCAAGCGGTCCAACGCCCGGAGACTGCCGAGGGGCCCGACGGCGATGGGAGGGATGCGCAGGTTCACCACGGGACCACCCGGCACGATGCGGCAGCGGCGCCGCCTCCATAAACGGCAAAACATAGCCACCGGCCGCCCGTCTGGTCTTGCGCCCACGCACGGCGTTCGACGGAATCGCACGATGATCGAGGGCGGATCAACCGCACTTTGATCCCAGGCAGCGTTCACCACGGGAAGGCGCCCAGCGAAACGGGCGATTGGGCAAGCGGACAGGCGATCCGGAAAGACTACCCGGAACCGCCGTTATCAGGATGGGTGACAAGCGCCGGCCGGCTGGCGGCAGGCCGGGGCGCCGCGCGCAGAGGGCGGCAGAAACGGGGCGGCGATGGAAACAGCGAGCTACGGCGTGACGGAAGCCGGCGAGGCGGTGGAGATCTATCGTCTCGCGAACACGGCCGGCATGCGGGTCAGCATCCTCACCTTTGGTTGCATCATCGCGCGGCTCGAAGTACCGGACCGCGTGGGCCGCGTCGCCAATGTCGTGCTGGGCTTCGATGGGCTCGCCGGCTATGCCGGGCGGAGCCCCTATTTCGGCGCCGTCGTCGGCCGCTTCGCCAATCGCATCGCGCGGGGACGCTTTGCCATCGACGGCATCGCCTACCAGCTCGCCACCAACAACCGTGCCAACGCGATGCATGGCGGGCGGAAGGGGTTCGACAAGGTGGTCTGGCAGGCGGCGGCCGGACCCGGTGAGCGGCTGTCGCTGCACTATCTCAGCGCCGACGGCGAGGAAGGCTATCCCGGCAACCTGGCGGTCGAGGTCATCTACAGCCTCTCGGAGCGCAACGAACTGCGCATCGACTATGCGGCGACGACCGACAAGCCGACGATCGTCAACTTCACCAACCACAGCTATTTCAACCTCGCCGGCGAAGGCTCCGGCGACATCCTCGACCACGTGGTGTCGATCGATGCCCCGTCCTTCACGCCCACCGATGCGGAGCAGATTCCGACCGGCGAAATCCGCCCGGTCCGCGGCACGCCGTTCGACCTCACCGAGCCGGTCGCGATCGGCGCGCGCCTCAGGCTCGCCGACGAGCAGCTTCGGCTGGCGCGAGGATACGATCACAACTGGGTGCTGCGCGACGCGCCCCGCGGCGGGCCGCGGCAGGCAGCGCGCGCCCTCGATCCCCGATCGGGACGCATCCTGGAGGTCCTGACAGACCGGCCGGGCCTGCAGTTCTATACCGGCAACAGCCTCGACGGATCGCTGGTCGGACCCGCCGGCCGGACCTATCGGCAAAGCGACGGCTTCTGCTTCGAGACGCAGGCCTTTCCCGATGCACCGAACCAGCCCGGCTTTCCCTCGGCCGTGCTGCGTCAAGGCGAGCGCTTCCGCTCGACGACGGTGTTCCACTTTACGACCGACAACGAGGCGCCGCGAGCGGGCGCCGCGGTCGCCTAGCGCGGCCGTCGCATGGCACAGGCGTGGCGAGCGGTCCCCTGGCGCGGAGAAACCATGGTCCGGCGAGACGCCGAAGCGAAGGACGACGCGCCCGGAGCCGCCGAGCGCGGCAGGAGCGCGCGCACCCTCTCGATCGATGTGGGCGGCACCGGCCTCAAGGCATCGGTGCTTGACGGCGCGGGACGGATGCTGGTGGAGCGGGTCCGCGTGCCGACGCCCGACCCCTGCCCGCCTCCGGTCCTGCTGCAGGCGCTCGCCGGCCTCGTCGCGCCGCTGCCGCCCGCCGAGCGGATCGCCGTCGGCTTTCCGGGGGTCATCCGCGACGGCCGCGTCGTCACCGCGCCGCATTTCGACGCCAAGGCCTGGCAGGACTATCCGCTGGAAGAAGCGGTCGCGCGCCACTTCGGCCAGCCGGCGCGCCTCCTCAACGATGCCGAGGTGCAGGGGCTGGGCACGATCACGAAGCAGGGACTGGAAGTGGTGCTGACGCTCGGCACCGGCGTCGGCAGCGCCGTGTTCGGGAATGGCTGCCTCGCCCCGCATCTCGAGCTGGCGCATCACCCGCTGCGCAAGCGCAAGACCTACAACGACTACATCGGCAACGGCGCGCGGCGCGCGCTGAGCGCCAAGAAATGGAGCCGGCGGGTGAGCAAGGTGATCGACATCGTCTACGCGCTGCTGCACTACGACGTGCTCTATCTCGGCGGCGGCAACGCCGCGCATTTCGTTCTGCCCCTGCCCGACAAAGTCCGGATCGCCCCCCCAGATGCCGGCATCACCGGCGGGATCCACCTGTGGGACGAGGCGCTCTGGCAGGAGATCCAGGACAGCCGCGCCGGCAGCGCGAGGCAGCGGCGCGCGACGCGCCGGCGCTCTCGCGGGGCGCCGATCGGGACGGCGCGCGCGTGACCTTCGCCGATGCAAAAGCACGGGACGCAAGCATGCCACAGAAGATCGAAGACTACGGGCTGATCGGCGATTGCGAGACCGCAGCGCTGGTCGCACGAAACGGTGCGATCGACTGGCTGTGCTGGCCGCGCTTCGACAGCGGCGCGTGCTTTGCCGCACTGCTGGGTGGGCCGGAACACGGCCATTGGACCATCACCGCAGCGGATCCCGGCGCGAGCGTCACGCGGCAGTACCGCGAGGATACGCTCATCCTCGAGACCCATTTCAGCACGCCGGAGGGCGACGTCAGCCTCATCGATTTCATGCCGCTGCGCGACGACACCTCGAGCGTCGTGCGGCTGGTGGTGGGGACGCGCGGGCGCCTCGCGATGCGCGTCGAGCTCGTCCTGCGCTTCGACTACGGCGCGCTGGTACCGTGGGTCACGCGCATGGAAGACGGCACCATGCGCGCCATCGTCGGGCCCGACATGGTGGTTCTGCGCACGCCGGTCGCGCTGCGCGGCGAGCAGATGAAGACGGTCGGCGAGTTCGTCGTCTCGCGCAGCCAGACGGTGCCTTTCGTGCTGACCTATGGCGCCTCGCATCTCCCACCGCCGGCTCGGCTGGATCCGCTGGCGGCACTGAGGGAGACCGAGACTTTCTGGCGGCAATGGGCGGGCCGCCCGCTCGATCTCGGCGAATGGACGCCGGCGGTGCGCCGCTCGATCATCACCTTGAAGGCGCTGACCTACCGGCCGACCGGAGGCATCGCCGCCGCACCAACCACCTCGCTCCCCGAGCAGCTCGGCGGCCCGCGCAACTGGGACTATCGCTATTGTTGGCTGCGCGACGCGACGCTCACGCTGCTGGCGATGATGAACTGCAGCTACTACGAGGAAGCGCAGGCCTGGACCGGATGGCTGCTCCGCGCCGCCGCCGGCAGCCCGGCGCAGCTGCAGATCATGTACGGCCTTGCCGGCGAGCGGCGGCTCACGGAATGGGAAGTGCCGTGGCTGCCCGGCTATGAGGAGGCAAAGCCGGTGCGCATCGGCAATGCCGCCGCCGAGCAGCTTCAGCTCGACGTCTTCGGCGAGGTGATGGATGCGCTCTACCACGCGCGGCGCGGCGGGCTCGATGCGCGCGCCGCCGACTGGAACCTGCAGAAGGCGCTGATGGACCACCTGGAAGCGGTCTGGCACTTGCCGGATGAGGGCATCTGGGAGGTGCGCGGCGGCCGTCAGCACTTCACCTACTCCAAGGTGATGGCCTGGGTCGCCTTCGACCGGGCGATCAAAAGCTGCGAGGAGTTCGGCCTCGAAGGGCCCGTCGACCGCTGGCGCGCGCTGCGCGCGACGATCCACGACGAGGTCTGCCGCGAGGCTTTCAATCCCGAGATCGGCGCCTTCGCCCAGTCCTATGGCTCGGTGCAGCTCGACGCCAGCGTGCTGCTGCTGCCGATCGTCGGCTTCCTGCCACCGACCGATCCGCGCGTCGTCAACACGGTCCACGCGGTCGAGCACCACCTCACCGAGGACGGCTTCGTCCGCCGCTACATTCCAAAAAGCACCGATGACGGGCTGCCGGGGGACGAAGGCGCTTTCCTCGCCTGCAGCTTCTGGCTGGTGGACAATCTCGTGCTGCTGGGACGGAAGCGCGCGGCGCGCCGGCTCTTCAAGCAGCTCCTGGCGCTGCGCAACGATCTCGGCCTGCTGTCGGAAGAATACGATTTCCGGTCAAAGCGCCTCGTCGGCAATTTCCCGCAGGCCTTCTCCCACATCACGCTGGTCAACAGCGCCGCCAACCTGGCGCACGCGACAAAGCCGGTGCGGCAGCGCTCCGGGCACAAGCCGATAGAAGCTGAAAACAACGAGGCGCACGGCGGCGAGCACGACGCCGAGTGACCGCGGGATGACGGTGCCGGGCGGAAGGCCGGGACCGCGCTTTTGGCGCCAGGGCTCTGGCGGGACAACCCGTTCGATCGCTCTGCGATCGAAGCCTCCAGGGTCGACCGCGAAGCGGTCGGCCGGGTTGTCAGCAACCGCTGGCGCCCCGGCGGACGACGGCGCTGGCGCGCCGTCGCCTAGCGCTTGCGCGCCCGCCGGGCACGCACGCGATGTGCCGCCTGCTTGGCTCGATTGCCGCAGACCGCCATGCTGCACCACCGGCGCACGTGGCCGCGGGTCCGATCGACGAAGAGGAGCGTGCAGGGCGGCCCCTCGCAAGCCTTCACATGGGTAAAGTCCTCGGCACAGACGAGGTCGGCGAGCGCTCGCGCGATCGGCAGCAGTAGCGACTCGGGTGAGTGCCAGCGCCGCTGCGGGCGCCAGGCAAGTCCGGAGCGGCCGCGTTTCTTGTGTCCGCCGTCCCGGTCTTGATCGCGGCCGCGGCCGCGAGGCACGATCTGACCGAACTCCTCGTCGCGGGCCAGCAATTGATTGAGCGGCTCGAGCTGGCGCAGCGCGGCCGGCGCGAGCGGCTTGCCCATGTGCTTGTAGACGAACGGCTTGAACCAATCCCTCAGGGCCCGCGCCTGCGCGGCGACGGCATCGAGCGCGCCGGGGACAGCGTTCTTCCGGAAGGCGTCCAACACCGCGTCCGGCACCAACCCTGCTTGCTTCAGCCATGCGAGCAGGTCTTCTCCCGAAGCGAGCCATTCGACCTTGGTATCCACGGGGACGGCGATCGAGTTCAAGAAGTCCAGTCCCACATTGTCGGCAATGAAAAGCGGCGGCGGACGCGTGGCTGTCATCGGGCGTCGGAATACCCTGCGAGCATCGGGGGCCCATAGATAACCGCTTGCCGGAGGGTTGACAAACCTGAGCGCCGCGGACGCGCTGGATCAGGGCCGCAACGCCGTTCCCCGATATGCCGGAGGCGAGCTCGATGCGGCTAGCGCCCTCCCGCGTGCCGGGCGATGAGCTGATCGGCGACGTCGTTCAGGTCATTGCCGACGATCTGCGGCTGAGGGCCCACCCCCAAGACATCGTTGCCGGCCCGCTTGATCAGCGCCGCCTGCCAGCCAGCCGCCACCGCGCCAAGCGTGTCCCAGGTATGGCAAGCGATCAGGCAGAGCCGGGAAGGCTCGACCCCGAGTTCCCGCTCGACATAGGCGTAAGCCGGGCGCGACGGCTTGTGGTGCTTCACCCCGTCCGCGCTGAAGCGCCGCTCGAAGAGATCGACGATGCCGCCATGCTCGAGTTGACGCGTTTGGACCGCCAGCAGATTGTCGGTGAGGGTGAACAGCCGGAAACCGGCATCCCGCAGCTTGCGCAGCGCCGCCGGCACCTCCCGGTGCGGCGGCATCGTCGAGAACTTCTCCTTCAGCTCCTCCTTGTCCGCGTCATCAATCCTGATGCCGCGCGTATCGGCCAGCATCTTCATCACCGCCGCGCCGATGTCGGTGAACGGCACATAGCAGCCGGCCACGGTCAGCGCCGCGGAATAGAGGATGAGATTGGCGAACCACAGGCGCATCGCTCCCTTCTCGCGGAAGATGCGTTCAAAGGTCGGCTCCATGGTTTCAAGATCGAGCAGCGTCTCGTTGACATCAAAGACGATCAAGGGAAGGGCAGTCATCGCAGAGCTCCGATCGGCTACGAGGTCGGTTGCAAAGGCGGCGCAGTGCCGGCTGCCGCAGTGTCACTCAACGCGGAAGGAAATCGCGGATTGCCCCGGCAATTTCTGCGGCGTGCGTCTCCAATGCGAAATGTCCGGTATCGAAGAAGCGCACGACGGCTTGCGGAATATCGCGTTTGAACGCCTCGGCGCCCGGCGGCAGGAAGAACGGATCGTTCTTGCCCCAGACCGCGAGCAGAGGCGGCTTGCGCGTGCGGAAATACTTCTGGAACGTCGGATAGAGCGCGACATTGCTCTTGTAGTCGCCGAACAGGTCGAGCTGCACCTCGTGCGCGCCGGGCCGGGCGAGGTAGAAATTGTCGAGCGAGTAGCCGTCCGGGGAAACCGCCGTCGTATCGGGAACCCCGTGCGTGTATTGCCAAACCGTGGTCTCCGGCGCCAAGAAGGCGCGAAGCGCGTTCCGATTGGTCTCCGATGCGTCTTCCCAATAGGCCCGGATCGGGTTCCAGCCGTCGCTCAGGCCTTCCTCATAGGCGTTTCCGTTCTGCGAAATGATCGCCGTGATCCGCTCCGGGTGCTTCACGGCGAGCCGGAATCCGGTCGGCGCGCCGTAGTCGAAGACATAAACCGCATAACGGGCGAAACCGACCAATTCGGTGAAGCGGTCGATGGTCTCGGCGATCCCTTCGAAGGTGCAGCCGCGGCCCGGCATGTCGGACTTGCCGAACCCCGGGAGGTCGGGAGCGATCATGTGGAAGCGGTCGGCGAGACGCGGAATGAGGTCGCGAAACATATGGCCCGCGCTCGGAAAACCATGAAGCAGCAACAGCTTCGGTGCATCGGGCGCGCCCGCCTCGCGGTAGAACACCTTGACGCCGCCGACATCGGCAGCCCGATATTTGATAGCGGTCATGGCAGGTCTTCCTCTGCGAGTGATGCGCCTTATGCGGCCGCCGCGTGGATGGCCTCGCGAATGATGTCGACGACGACGGCGGGCGCCGTCACGATCGGGGCGTGATCGACGGGATGCGAGCGCAGCTGTGCCTGCATCCGCTGCGCCATGAAGCGCTGAGTTTCCGGGACGATCATGTGATCCTGCTCCGCCAAGAGAAACCAGGCAGGACGGTCGCGCCATAGCGGCCGCGCCACCGGCACGGTGATACACGCGGGCGAGATCGGGCGCTGAACCGCCGCCAGCACGATTTGCTCCTCGACGGTGGCATGTTGGGCGAAGGCTGCGGCGAAGGCTTCATCGGGCAGATAGATCAGTCCATGTGCGTCGGGCGCCAGCTTGGGAGCCTGCGGATGGGGCTTGGCGCGATAGAAGACGTCGGCGACGGTTTCGCCCTCGTCGGGCGCCAGCGCCGCCACATAGACGAGCGCCTTGACCTGCTCGGCGCGCGTCGCCGCGATGACGGCGCCGGCATAAGCATGGCCAGCGAGAACGACCGACCCCGTCGCCCGCTCCAGCGTGCGGTCGAGCGCCATCACATCGTCGTGAAGCGACGTCAGCGGCAACGCTGCCGCGAGCACCTTGACGCCGCCGGCCGCCAGCGGCGCGATCACCTTTGCCCAGCTTGATCCATCGGCCCAGGCGCCGTGGACGAGCACGACGCTCACCTCGCTCGAGGACATCCCGCTCTCCTTCACTGAAGGCCCCATGCTGCGCCCACGCTAACCGGTAAACAAGCGTTTTATAGGTTATCAACAATGATGCCCGGTGCCTACTCCTTCGTCGACTGCTCGGCCAAGCATCTTTGCCCGGCTTTATAAAAAGGCACGGCAGCGCCAATGGAAAACGTGCGATTTTGTAACCTTCAATACTGTCGTCGCCAGGTTACTGACGGTTCGCTCAAAAACCGTCTGCTAACGCGGCGTCCACGCGAGCGGTTGCAATGTCTTCGATCGTGAGGCGAGCGCACACTCCGCGATGCCGACTCGGCGCGCCGTTGCCGCGTCCGGCAACGTCCGGCCATCGGCCGTGACCTCAGCCGACGGCGCCCTGCGCCTGCTCGCGGGTGGCGGTGAAGCGGAGCGCCGGCCACTCGCGCATGGTGGTGTTGAGCTCCCAGGCGTTGCGGGCGAGGAAGACCGGCGCCTGGTCGTGGTCCTCGGCCACGGCCGAGCGGTTCTGATCGATGAAGCGCTTCACCTCCGCCGCCTCGCCCTCGACCCAGCGCGCGCCGTCATAGGGCGCGGGCTCGAAGCGCACGCCGAGTTCGTACTCGGTCTTGATGCGCGCGGCCAGCACCTCGAGCTGCAGCGCGCCGACGACGCCGACGATCCAGTCGCCGCCGACGAGCGGCTTGAAGATGCGGGTGACACCCTCTTCCGCGAGCTGCTCCAGCGCGCGGCGCAGATGCTTCGACTTCAAGGGATCATCGAGGCGGACGCGGCGCAGGATCTCGGGCGCGAAATTGGGAATGCCGGTGACGCGGATCTCCTCGCCCTCGGTCAAGGTGTCGCCGATGCGCAGCGTGCCGTGATTGGGAATGCCGAGGATGTCGCCGGGCCAGGCCTCCTCGGCGAGATTGCGCTCGCGCGCCAGGAAAAAGACCGGGTTCTGGACGCTCATCCACCGGCCGCTGCGGCCGTGGCGCAGCTTCATGCCGCGGCGGAAACGGCCGGAGCAGAGGCGCAGGAAGGCGACGCGGTCGCGATGCTGCGGGTCGATGTTCGCCTGCACCTTGAAGACGAAGCCGGCGACCTTGGGCGCCAGCGGATCGACGGCGCATGGCTCGGCCGGCTGCGGCCGCGGCGACGGCGCGAGTTCGCCGATGCCCTGGAGCAGCTCGCGGACGCCGAAATTGTTGATCGCGCTGCCGAAGAAGACCGGGGTCATGTGCCCCTCGCGGTAGGCGTCGCGCGAGAAGGCGGGGCAGAGGCCGCGCGCCATCTCGACCTCCTCGCGCAGCTTCGAGAGCGCCCGCTCAGGCAACAGCGAGGCGAGCTTCGCGTCGTCGAGGCCGCTGCAGTGCACCGGCTCGACCACGCGCTCGCCCTCGCCGCGGGCGAAGAGCAGCAGCCGGTCGGCGAAGAGATCGTAGGTGCCGAGAAAATCGCGCCCCATGCCGATCGGCCAGCTCGCCGGCGTCACCTCGAGCGCCAGCATGCGCTCGATCTCGTCGAGGAGATCGAAGGGGTCGCGGCCCTCGCGGTCGAGCTTGTTGATGAAGGTGATGATCGGCACGTCGCGCAGCCGGCAGACCTCGAACAGCTTCAGCGTCTGCGCCTCGATGCCCTTGGCGGCGTCAATCACCATCACCGCGCTGTCAACGGCGGTGAGCGTGCGATAGGTGTCCTCGCTGAAATCCTGGTGGCCGGGCGTATCGAGCAGGTTGAAGGCGAGGCCGCCATGCTCGAAGCTCATCACCGCCGAGCTCACCGAGATGCCGCGCTCGCGCTCGACCTCCATCCAGTCCGAGCGCACGCGCCGGCGCTCGCCGCGCGCCTTCACCTCGCCCGCAAGCTGAATGGCGCCGCCGAAGAGCAACAGCTTCTCGGTGAGGGTGGTCTTGCCAGCGTCGGGATGGGAGATGATGGCGAAGGTCCGCCGTCGGGCGACCTCGGCGGCGGGCAGGGTCATGGCGGGTCACATAGAGAGTAGGGAAGGTGAAATCAACCATTTCGGGGGCGCCGCGCCGGCACCGACCTCACGAAGAAGTGAGTGGCGGGGAAGGCCCGCTTCGGCGCTTAGGTGGTGGGGAATTGCGCTCTACCGCAGCGCGATCGAAGCCGGAGGGAGGCCTTAAGCCGATGAAACCCATGCCACTGATCGCCGGAGCGCTGATGGCGCTCCTCGCCCTGCCGGCGCTGGCGCAAGCGCCGCAGGGCACGCTGACCAATGTGCGCGGCACGGTGGCGACGCTCGAGGGGCAGACGCTGACGGTGCAGCCGCACAAGGGCGAGGCGGTGAAGGTCGCCCTCGCGCCCAACTTTGCCGTGCTCGGCGTGGTCAAGCGCAAGCGGAGCGACATCAAGCAGGGCGATTTTGTCGGCGTTGCCGCCGCCCCCGGGCGCGACGGCAAGCTGCACGCGCAGGAGGTCCTGATCTTCCCGGAAGCGGCGCGCGGCACCGGCGAGGGGCATTACCCCTGGGACCTCCGCGGCAAGGGCGACACCATGACCAACGGCACGGTGAACGGCGTCGTCAGCGCGGCACGGGCGCGGACGCTGACCCTCTCCTATAAGGGCGGGCAGCAGGAACTCGCCGTGTCCTCGCGAACGCCGGTGGTGAGCTTCGAACCGGCCAGCATGGCGCTGCTGAAGCCGGGGGCCGCGGTCTTCCTGCGCGCGCTGAAGCAGCCCGACGGAACCCTCGTCGCGCAGCGCGCGATCGTCGAGCAGAACGGGGTGAAACCACCGATGTAGGGGGCCCGGCGAGCGGGCGCGAACGCCGCAAGAAGCAACAAACTTTCGCGCCGGCCCGCTTGATCGGCGCGGCCTTGCGCCCAGATGTAGAGATGGCGCAACACACTGGAGGGTGCCCAACAAGCATGACTCCACCGGATCACTGGTGACCAGCGCCCGAACCGAGGCTCGGTCTCGTGACCGAGCGGTGAGCTCATCGAGCCACCCCATCTGAACCCCGCCTGCACGCCTCGTGTGGCGGGGTTCGCGCGTCCGGGGGCGCGCTGGCGCTTTGGCGGGGACGGCGGGGAAGAGAGCGGGATAGAATATTGAGCCTCCGCGAAGTGACGGGAATGAAGACTGGAGATGCGCTCATGTCGAAGCTTGCCGGTGTTGCCCTGCTGCTGACCTGGGCGGCGCTGGCGCTGCCGAACCCAGCCAGCGCCGACGCGAACTGGAAGTCGAATTCCGCCGTCTGGCGCGCCGAGGATCACTGCACGCAAGCGGCACAGAAGGCGTACCCGGACTACACGCCGGAGTCGAACGCCAAGCGCGAGGAGGCCCGGCAGAGCTGCCTGCGCGGCAACAACCTACCGGCGGCGACAGCGACGCAGCCGACGACCTCGCAGGCCACGCCCCAGCATTAGCATCTGCCGATTCGGGCTGGTTCCCCGGGGCTTTTTTGCGACGCGCTGCAACCTTTGCCGGGGCCCGCCGTTCAACCACGGCGTAAGGCCCGGGCCGGCGGCGTTTCGCCTCAAGGTGGGGCCCAGGGGACCCTCCTTCCACCAGTGTGCAGCGCATGCCCAATCCAAAAGACTGGTTTCGACGCCGTCGTGCCCCCGCAGAGGCCGACATCCTCGAGCGTGACGTCGACCCCTTCAGCGGCGACGGGATCCTCGATCTCGGCCGCGCCGCGACGCTGCTGCGGGACGGCGAGCCGCCGATCATGATGGAGAAGCGCGGACCGATACCGCCACCCCCGACGGCTCTGCCGCGGCGCGAGGGCGTGACCCTCGATCGCAGCGCCTTTGCCGTGCGACCCGAGATCGTGCGCAGCGTCGAGCCGCAGCGCCGGCTCGAGAACCGTGCCGCCGCGCCCGTCCTCGCTTCGGCCCCCTCGCCCTTCGCGATCCGCCGCGGCGTGACCCAGCTCGCCCCGGCGCCGCGGCCAGCCGCGGTCGAGTCGCCGCCCGAGCCCTCGCCGCCGGCCGAGCCCGAGCC
>DASQSR010000009.1:0-11175 GCA_035642295.1 Allostellaceae bacterium
GGCTATGTTGCAGCATATGGCGGGCAGCGAGACAAGCGGCGAGGCCGATTTCGGCTATCGCCGGGTCAAGGCCGAGGAGAAGGCGCGCCTGGTGCGCCATGTCTTCGAGAGTGTGGCCGATCGCTATGACCTGATGAACGATCTGATGAGCGGCGGCGTCCACCGCTTGTGGAAGGCCGAGCTCATCGATCGCCTGGCGCCCCGCGCCGGGCAGCGCGTGCTCGACGTCGCCGGCGGAACCGGCGACATTGCCGAGCGCGTCCTGGGCCGCGCCGGCGATGCAAGGGTGGTCGTCTGCGACGTCACCGAGGCGATGCTGCGCCGCGGCCGCGACCGCGCCATCGATGCCGGCCGGCTCGTCGGCATCGATTGGGTCTGCGGCGATGCCGAGTACCTGCCGATCGCCGACGCCAGCGTCGATGCCTATACCATCGCTTTCGGGCTGCGTAACGTCACCCATATCGCCGCCGCGCTCGCCGAGGCGCGCCGCGTACTGAAGCCGGGCGGACGCTTTCTCTGTCTCGAATTCTCCCGCGTCGAGGCGCCGCTGCTCGGCCGGGTCTACGACCTCTATTCTTTCGCCGTTCTGCCGCTGCTGGGGCAGGTGGTGGCGGGTGACCGCGACTCCTATCAGTACCTCGTCGAAAGCATCCGCCGCTTCCCACCGCAGGCGGAGCTGGCGCGGATGATGGAGGAGGCCGGGCTGGAGCAGGTGAGCTACCGCAACCTCACCGGCGGCATCGCCGCGCTCCATTCCGGCTGGCGGCTCTGACGAGCGGCGGACGGTAGGCTCCTCGTGCTGCGCGCCGCCCGCAATCTCGTTCGCCTCGTCGAGATCGCGTTCATTCTCGCGCGCTACGACGCGCTGTTTTCGCTCGATGCGGTGGTCGGCGTGCGCTGGGTCTATCGCCTTTCGCGCCTCTTCCGCCGCCGCGCCGCCACGCTGGCGCGGCTCCGGCCGGGCGAGCGGCTGGCCGCGGCGCTGCACGCGATGGGGCCGAGCTTCATCAAGCTGGGACAGGCGCTCTCCATCCGCGCCGATCTCATCGGTGAGGCGCTGGCGGCCGATCTCGCCAGCCTGCAGGACCGGCTGCCGCCTTTCCCCGCCGAGGCGGCGCGGCACACCATCGAGCAGGAGCTGGGGCAGGAGATCGGCGCCCTGTACGCGAGCTTCGACGACCGGCCGGTTGCTGCGGCCTCGATCGCTCAGGTGCATTTCGCCGTCACCACCGAAGGCGAGGAGGTGGCGGTGAAGGTGCTGCGCCCCGGCATCCATGCCGCCTTCGCCCGCGACCTCGACCTGTTCTTCTGGCTGGCGCGGCTCGCCGAGCGGGCGCAGCCGGCGCTGCGCCGGCTGAAGCCGGTGGCCGTGGTGCAGACGCTCACCGAGACGGTGCGGCAGGAGATGGATTTGCGCTTCGAGGCCGCGGCCGCCTCCGAGCTGCGCCAGAATTTCGCCGACGACCCGACCTTCCGCGTGCCGAAGGTCGATTGGCGGCGCACCAGCCGGCAGGTGCTCACCCTGGAGCGCGTCGGCGGCATTCGCGTCGACGACCGCGCCGCGCTCATCGCCGCCGGGCACGACATCCATGGGATCATGGCCAATGCTGCCGGCGCCTTCTTCCACCAGGTGTTCCGCGACGGCTTCTTCCACGCCGATCTCCATCCCGGCAACCTCTTCATCGACGCGGACGGCGCCATCGTCGTCGTCGATTTCGGCATCATGGGGCGGCTCGACCGGCGCACCCGCTACTACCTCGCCGATATGCTGCTGGCGTTTCTCACCGGCGATTACCGCCGCGTTGCCGAGGTGCATTTCGAGGCGGGCTATGTGCCGGCGCGCCAATCGCTCGAGGCCTTCGCCCAGGCCTGCCGCTCGATCGGCGAGCCGATCCTCGGCCGGCCCGTCGCCGAGATTTCGATCGGGCGGCTATTGGCGCAGCTCTTCCAGGTGACCGAGCAGTTCCAGATGGAGACGCAGCCGCAATTGCTGCTGCTGCAAAAGACCATGGTTCTGGCCGAAGGCGTCGGTCGCCTGCTCGATCCCGGCGTCAACATGTGGACCCTGGCGCGGCCGTTGATCGAGGCGTGGATGCGGGAGAATCGCGGCCCCGAGGCCCGCCTGCGCGATGTCGTCGCCGACACCGCCGCAGTGCTGGAGCGGCTGCCCAGCCTGCTGAAGGATTTGGAGAAGCTCGGCGGGGCGATCACCGAAGGCGGCGGGCTCCCGCTCCACCCCGACTCGCTGGCCGAGATCGCCCGCCGCGGCGCGCTCGAGCTGCTCGGCCTGCCGCTCTGGATCATCGCCCTCGCCCTTGCCGCCATCGCCATCGCGATGTGGTAGCCGCGAGCGCGCAGCGCTCGTCGGCGGCGGCGTCAGCGCTTGCGGAGCAAGCGCGGGAGCCGCTCGGGGGCCGGCCCACTCCTCGTCTTGCCCGCTGGGCGCGCCGCGAGCGCGCAGCGCTCGTCGGCGGCAGCGTCAGCGCCCCGGACTTGATCCGGGGCAAGGGAGCCGCACAGCCCCGGCCAGCCAGTCCCTCTTCTTGCTTCGCCTCCTTCCGCCTTATACGCTCGGCCTGTTGGAAACCGGAGGCATCCTTGCCGCTGCACGGCCGGCGCATCCTGTTGATCATTGCCGGCGGCATTGCCGCCTATAAGAGCCTCGATCTCATTCGCCGGCTGCGCGAGCGCGGCGCCCTGGTGCGCGTCGTCATGACCGAGGCGGCGCAGCGGTTCGTCACGCCTCTCGCCGCCGCCGCGCTCAGCGGCGAGCGGGTCTACACCGATCTCTTCTCGCTTACCGAAGAGAGCGAGATGGGCCATCTCCGCCTCGCCGCCGACGCCGATCTCATCCTCGTCGCGCCGGCGACCGCGGACCTTCTCGCCAAGATGGCGGTGGGGCTCGCCGATGACCTCGCCTCGACCGTGCTGCTCGCCGCCGATACGCCGGTCCTGATCGCGCCGGCGATGAACACGCGCATGTGGCTTCATGCCGCGACCGCCGCCAATCTGGCGCTGCTCGAGCGCCGCGGCGTCGCGCGCATCGGCCCCAACAACGGGCCGCTTGCCGAGCGCGAGAGCGGGCCGGGGCGCATGGCCGAGCCGCTCGAGATCGTCGCCGCCGTCGAGCAGCGGCTGGCCGGCGGCGGAACGCTCAGCGGCCGGCGCGCTCTCGTCACCAGCGGCCCCACGCACGAGCCGCTCGATCCCGTGCGCTACATCGCCAACCGCTCTTCCGGCAAGCAGGGGCACGCCATTGCCGCGGCGCTGGCGCGTCTCGGCGCCGAGACGGTTCTGGTCTCCGGCCCCACCGGCGAGCCCGATCCCCCCGGCGTGCACGTCGTCCACGTCGAGACCGCGCGCGAGATGCTGGCGGCCTGCGAGAAGGCGCTCCCCGTCGAGATCGCCGTCTGCGCCGCAGCTGTCGCCGATTGGCGCGCCGAAGCGGCGCCGCAGAAGCTCAAGAAGAAGAATGGCGCGCCGCCGGCGCTGAAACTGGTGGAGAACCCCGACATCCTCGCGACGCTCAGCCGGCCAGGCAATCTCCGGCCGCGTCTCGTGGTGGGCTTCGCCGCCGAGACCGAGGATCTCATCGAGCATGCCCGGGCGAAGCGGGCGAAAAAAGGGTGCGACTGGATTCTCGCCAACGACGTCTCCGCCGCCGCCGGCACCTTCGGCGGCGATGCCAACACCGTCCATGTCATCGACGAGGCCGGGGTCGAGGATTGGCCGCCGCTCAGCAAGCGCGACGTGGCGGAGCGGCTTGCCGGCCGCATCGCCCGGACCCTCGGGCAGAAGGCGGCGGAATGACCGGGGTGTCGGTCGCGGTACAGGTGCTGCCCCATGGCGACGGGCTGCCGCTGCCGGCTTATGCCACGGAAGGCAGCGCCGGGCTCGACCTCGCCGCCGCACTGGAGGCGCCGCTGGTGCTCGCGCCGGGCGCGCGGGCGGCGGTGCCGACCGGCATCGCGCTGGCGCTGCCGGAAGGCTATGAGGGGCAGGTGCGGGCGCGCTCGGGCCTGGCGCTGCGTCACGGCATCGCCGTGCTCAACAGCCCCGGCACGATCGACGCCGATTACCGCGGCGAGCTCAGGGTCATCCTCGCCAATCTCGGCGATGCGCCCGTCACCATTGCGCGCGGCGAGCGCATCGCCCAGCTGGTCGTGGCGCCGGTCGCCCGCGTCGCTCTGGAGCCTGTAGCACAGCTGCCGCAGAGTGGTCGCGCTGCCGGCGGCTTCGGCTCGACCGGACGCTGACGCGCCATGCTGCGCCTCACCAAGAAGCTGCTCTTCGCCATCGAAGCGGTGCTCGATATCGCCTACAACGCCGGCAATCTGCCGGTACAGTCGAGTGAGATCACGCGCCGTCAGGGCATTCCGCGCCGCTATCTCGAGCAGGTGCTGCAGCAGCTCGTTCGCGACGGCGTGCTGCAGGGGGTGCGCGGCCCGCGGGGCGGCTACCGCCTCGCGCGCGAGCGCCGCCGCATCAGCGTCGGCGACATCGTGCGCGTCGTGCGTTCGCTCGAGAGCAGCGAGGATCCGATCGAAGGCGAAGGCGGCGCCGACCTCGGCCGCAAAGTGGTGCGCCCGCTGTGGCTCGAGCTGCAGGAGGAGCTGATGCAGCGCCTCGACGGCGTGACCATCGAGGATCTCTGCACGCGCGCCCACAAGGCCGGCATCGCCGGCGAGTTCGCGGCGCGCTTCGACTACAGCATCTGAAAGGCGGCGCTCGATGCGGGGCGGCTTGAAGCTGGGATTCCTCGCCTCCCATCGCGGCAGCAGCATGCGCGCGATCCTCGACGCCATCGCTTCGGGAAAGCTTCGCGCCAGCGCCTCGGTCGTCATCTCCAACAATGCCGATGCGCCGGCGCTCGCCTATGCGGCGGCGCTCGGCATCCCCGCCTATCATTTGAGCGAGACGCGTCTCGGCGGCGTTGCGGCGGCCGATCAGGCGATCGCCGAGGCGCTGGCGCTGCGCGGCGCCGAGCTCGTCATCCTCTCGGGCTATATGCGAAAGCTCGGTCCCGCGACGCTCGCGCGCTTCCCGGGTCGCATCCTCAACATCCATCCGGGGCCGCTGCCGCGCTATGGTGGTGCCGGCATGTATGGGAGGCGCGTCCACGAGGCCGTGATCGCCGCCGGCGAGCGGTTAAGCGCCATCACCATTCACCTTGTCGATGGTGAATACGACCACGGGCCGGTCATCGCGCGCCGCGAGGTCGCCGTCGAGTCCGGCGACACGGCCGCCTCCCTCGCTGCGCGCATCGAAGCGCAGGAGCCGCCCTTCTTCGTCGAGACGCTGCGCCGCATCAGCGAAGGCGAGCTTCGCCTGCCGGCGCCCGAGGGCGGCAGCGAGCGCACCGATCCGGCGTGACCCCCGATCCGCGCCGCTCGTTCGATGCCGGCCTCCGTTTCGCCGCGGCCGGACGATGGCGCAAGGCGGCGGCGGAATTCGCGGCCGCGGCGCGGCTGGCGCCAGCGGAACCGGCGGTGCATCAGGCGCTGGGCGCGGCGCTGATGCGGCTCGGCCGGAGGGAGGAAGCGGCGACCGCGCTGCGCCGGGCGGTCGCTCTCCGCCCCGGTGATGCGCAACTGCTGTTCGATCTCGGCCTCGCCCTCGCCCATGCCGGGCGCAACGCCGAGGCGGCCGAGCCGCTTGAGCAGGCCTTCGCCCTCGACCCGGCGCTTCCGGCGCTCAGGTACAGCCTCGGCCTCGCGCTGGCGCAAAGCGGCGAGATCGATCGGGGGCTCGCGGTTCTGGAGGGGGGCGACGCGCCGACGCAGCTGATGCGCGGCCTGCTGCTGCAGCAGCAAGGGCGCGTCGAGGAAGCGCTTTTCCATCTGCGCCAGGCGGACACGCTGTGCCCCGACGATCTCGTCACCGAGACCAACCTGGCGCTCACGCTGCACTATCTCCCGGGCGTGACGGCGACGGATCTGGCCGAAGCCCATCGCCGCTATGGCCGCCGCCTCGGCGGCCGGGAACCGGCCGCGCCCGAGGCCTACGCCAACGATCCCGATCCCGACCGCCTGCCGGTCGTCGGGCTGGTGTCGGGCGATTTGCGCCGCCACGCGGTGGGGATTCTGACGCTGCGCGCGATCGAGGGCCTGGCGCGGCGCGGCGTGCGGCTCGTCGTCTTCGCCCACCAAGGCGAAAGCGACGCCATCACCGCGCGGTTCCGCGCCGCTGCCGCCGGCTGGCACGACATCAGCCGGCTCGACGACACCGCGGCCGCGGCTCTCGTCCGGCGGCACCGGATCGACATTCTGATCGACCTCGCCGGCCATACCGCGCGTCACCGTCTGCCGCTGTTCCTCCGCCGGCCGGCGCCGCTTCAGGTGACCTGGGCCGGCTATGTCGGCACCACCGGCCTCACCGTGTTCGACGGGCTCATCGCCGATCCCATCGAGGTGCCGCCGGGCGAGGAGGCGCAGTACAGCGAGCCGGTGCTGCGCCTGCCGCTCTGCTATGTCTCCTACGATCCGCCGGGCGCCGCGCCGGCGGTGGGGCCTTCGCCGGCGCTGGCGACGGGCGCGCTCACCTTCGGCAGCTTCAACCGCCCGGCGAAGCTCAACGCCGCGGTCCTGGCGCTCTGGGCCGAGATCCTGAAAGCGGTGCCGCGCGCGCGGCTCTTCCTCAACTACAGCCTCTTCCGCTCCGCCGGCGCCCGCGCTTTGGCGCTGGAGCGGCTTGCCGCCGCGGCGATCGGGCCGGACCGCGTCGCTTTCGGCGAAGGCGGCACGTCCGACGAGATGCTCGCCGCCTATGGCGCGGTCGACATCGCGCTCGATCCCTTTCCGTACAGCGGCGGCGTCACCACGCTCGAGGCGCTGTGGATGGGCGTCCCGGTCGTGAGCCTCCGCGGGCAAACCTTCGCCGGCCGGCACGGCGCCACCCATCTTCACGCCGTGGGACTGGACGAGCTGGTGGCGGACGCGCCGCAGGGCTACGTGGCGACGGCGGTGGCGCTCGCCGACGCGCCCGATCGGCTGGCGGCGCTCCGCGCGGGCCTGCGCGACCGCGTCGCGCGCTCGCCGCTCTGCGACGGCGCCCTCGTCGGCGGTCACCTTCTCGATGCCTTGCTCGGCCTCTGGCGCGGCTGGTGCGAGCGGAACCCCGGCTGATTGCGCGCCCTCGGCAAAGCGCCTAGAACCGCGAAGAATCATGCGACATCAGGCAAGGGGAGGCGCGACATGGCCGAGGCGCAGCGACAGGAGAAACCGGTGTTGAGCGCGACCGGCGAATTCCGCGGCCGCATCTATGACAGCATCACCGAGACCATCGGCGCGACGCCCCTGGTGCGCCTGTCGCGGCTCGCGGCAAAGCACGGCGTCAAGGCCGACATTCTCGGCAAATGCGAGTTCTTCAACCCGCTGGCGTCGGTGAAGGACCGCATCGGCCTTGCCATGATCGAAGCGGCCGAGGCGGCGGGGAAGATCCGGCCGGGCAAGACGGTGCTGGTCGAGCCGACTTCGGGCAATACCGGCATCGCGCTCGCCTTCGTTGCCGCGGCCAAGGGCTATCGCATCGTCCTCGCCATGCCCGACAGCATGTCCGAGGAGCGGCGCAAGATGCTGAAGCTCCTGGGCGCCGAGCTCGAGCTGACGCCGGCGGCGCAAGGGATGCGCGGCGCCATCGCGCGCGCCACCGAGTTGCTCAAAAGCTTCCCCGATGCCTTCATGCCGCAGCAATTCGACAATCCCGCCAATCCCGAGATCCACCGCCGCACCACGGCGGAGGAGATCTGGAAGGACACCGGCGGCAAGGTCGATGTCGTCATCTCCGGCGTCGGGACCGGCGGCACGCTGACCGGCGTCGGCTCGGTGCTGAAGCCGCGCCGCCCGGGCCTCCGCATGGTCGCGGTCGAGCCCGAGGACAGCGCGGTTCTCTCCGGCGGGCCGCCGGGGCCGCACAAGATCCAGGGCATCGGCGCCGGCTTCATCCCGTCGATCCTCGATATCGCGCTCATCGACGAGGTTATCCGCATCGCCAACGAGACCGCCTTCCGCACCGCGCGCGAGGCGGCGAAAGTCGAGGGCCTGCCCGTCGGCATCTCCGCCGGCGCCGCGATCGCCGCCGCGCTCGAGCTGGGCGCCCGGCCGGACATGGCCGGGAAGATGATCGTCGCCATCCTGCCGAGCTTCGCCGAGCGCTACTTGTCGACCGCGCTCTTCGAGGGCATGTAAGGCCGGCGCCCGGCGCCGCGCACCGGGAGGAGAGGCTTCGTTTTGCCATGCCGCTGACCGACGCCCAGTTCGAGCGCTATGCCCGCCACCTCATCCTCGACGAGGTGGGCGAGGAGGGGCAGGCGAAGCTGATGGCGGCGCGGGTCCTGGTGGTGGGGGCGGGCGGCCTCGGCTCGCCGCTGCTGGTCTATCTGGCCGCCGCCGGCATCGGCACGCTGGGCGTGGTCGACGACGACGTGGTCGATCTCTCCAATCTACAGCGCCAGATCGTCCACCCGACCGCGCGCATCGGCCAGCCCAAGGTCGAGAGCGCGCGCGAGACCCTGGCGGCGATCAATCCCGAGGTGCGGGTGGAGACGCATCGCCTGCGCCTCGCGCCGGAGAACGCCGCCGCGCTGGTGCGCGGCTACGACCTCGTCGCCGACGGCAGCGACAATTTCGCGACGCGCTATCTCCTCAACGATGTCTGCTATGCCGAGCGCCGCACGCTGGTGGCGGCGGCGCTCTCGCCCTTCGACGGCCAGCTTTCGACCTTCAAGGCCTGGCTCGGCCCGCCCCATCCCTGCTATCGCTGTCTCTTCCGCGAGCCGCCGCCGCCCGATCTGGTGCCGCGCTGCGAGACCGCCGGCATCCTGGGCGCCGTCGCCGGCGTCATCGGCACCTTGCAGGCGACCGAAGTGCTGAAGGAGCTGCTGGGGTTGGGCGAAAGCCTCTCCGGCCAGCTTTTGATGTATGACGCGCTTCGCGCCGGCTTCCACAAGGTGAAGCTCCCGCGCGATCCCGACTGCCCCACCTGCGGCGGCGCCTGAACGCTCGCTACAGCATCGCCTCCAGCACGCGGTCGGGCGGGCGGTGGCCGTCGGCGAAGGTCTTGATGTTGATGATGACCTTCTCGCCCATGTCGATGCGGCCCTCGAGCGTCGCCGAGCTCATATGCGGCAGCAGCACGACATTGTCGAGCTTCAGCAGCTTGGGGCTCACCGCCGGCTCGTGCTCGAAGACGTCGAGCCCGGCGCCGGCGATCTCGCGGTTGACCAGCATGCGCGTCAGCGCGTCCTCGTCGATGATCTCGCCGCGCGCCGTGTTGACGATCACCGTATGCGGCCGCAGCAGCTTGAGCCGCCGCGCCGAGAGCAGGTGATATGTCGCCGGCGTGTGCGGGCAGTTGACCGAGACGATGTCGACATGCGCCAGCATCTGGTCGAGGCTTTCCCAATATGTCGCCTCGAGCTCCTGCTCGATCTCCTCGGCGACTCGCCGGCGGTTGTGGTAATGGATCGACAGACCGAAGCCGCGGGCGCGGCGCGCCACCGCCTGGCCGATGCGGCCCATGCCGAGAAAGCCGAGGCGCTTGCCCCACAGGCGATGGCCGAGCATGAAGGTCGGCCCCCAGCCCGTCCATTTGCCCTCGCGGATGAGCCGCTCGCCTTCGGCGAGCCGCCGCGCCGTGGCGAGGATCAGCGCCATGGTCATGTCCGCCGTGTCCTCGGTCAGCACCGCCGGCGTGTTGGTGACGGTGATGCCGCGCGCCCGGGCGCTGGCGATGTCGATGTGATCGACGCCGTTGCCGAAGGAGGCGATGAGCTTGAGGCGCGGCCCCGCCTGGGCCAGCACCGCGGCATCGATGCGGTCGGTGATGGTCGGCACCAGCACATCCGCCTGCTGCGCCGCGGCGACGAGCTGGGCCTGGGTCATCGGCGTGTCGTCGAGATTGAGCCGCGTCTCGAACAGCTCCATCATCCGTGTCTCGATGGCGTCGGGCAGCTTTCGCGTGACGATCACCAGCGGCTTCTTCGACGGCATCTGCTCCCTCATCGCGGCCGTTTCCGGCCGGCTCTGACAAGCCCATACCAAGCGCCGCTCCGGGTGTCCAGCCTCGGGCGGCGGCGCGCCGCGTCGCTTCGTCCACCCCCCGTTAGGGGGAACCGGCGCCACCCGGCTTGACCCCGGGAATCCGCAGGTTTAGAGGATCGTCCCGTGCGGTGCTTTTCTCGTGGCTGGCCTACCGTTCTGCGCCTCCCCTGGTGGCTGGCGATCCTGACGCTTCTGCACGGCCTCGCCCACGACGCCGGCGCCAGCGAGAAGGCGCAGCCGTTGCCGCGCTTCGTCAGCCTGCGCGAGGGCGAGGTCAACCTGCGCGCCGGCCCTGGCGAACGCTACCCGATCGATTGGGTTCTGACCGAGAAAGACCGGCCGGTCGAACTGCTGCAGGAATTCGATGTCTGGCGCAAGATCCGCGATGCCGAGGGCAGCGAAGGCTGGGTGCATGAGCGCATGATCAGCGTCGCTCGCACGGTGCAGGTCGCGGGGGAGATCCGCACGCTTCATCTCGATCCTGATCCGGCATCGCCGGCGGTGGCGCGCGCCGAGCCCGGCGTCGTCGCCCGGCTTCTCGATTGCCGCGGCTCCTGGTGCCACGTCGACGCTCAGGGCATCAAGGGCTGGCTGCAGCGGGACCAGGTCTGGGGGGTGTACGCGGCCGAGCCCGTGCCGTAGTACCGTCGCCTGGGGCGAGCCTGAACAGAAGCGCGGGTTTCGGGAGGGGAGGATGGGCGTTCTCGACGGCAAGACGGCGGTGATTGCCGGCGGCACCAGCGGCATCGGCGCGCGCATCGCCGAGCGCTTCGTCGCCGCGGGCGCCCGGGTGGTGATCGCCAGTCCCTTCGCCGACGAAGGCGAGGCGCTCGCGGAAAAGCTCGGGCCCGCGGCGCGTTTCCAGCGCACCGATGTCGCCGAGGAAGCGCAGGTGGCGGCCCTGATCGGCGGCGCGCTCGACGCCTTCGGCCGGCTCGATTGCATGGTCAACAATGCCGGCATCGCCGGGCGCTTCGGCGCCATCGCCGCGCTTGACATGGCACAATACGAGCGCACGCTCGCCGTGGTGCTGCGCGGCGTGGTGCTCGGCACCAAGCACGCCGCGGCGGCGATGCTGCGCCAGGGCGCCGGCAGCATCATCAACACCGGCAGCGTCGCCGGTTCGCGCGCCGGC
>DASQSR010000010.1:0-27767 GCA_035642295.1 Allostellaceae bacterium
CACTTTGGTTCAGGTGAAGTGAACGAGCGTTGATGGCTTCCGCTTTTTTCGCGGATGTCGGGCGGTGCAGCCTCCCGCTTTCCACGGCTGGAGTGAAGCTTCTCCGCCCTTCAGGGCGCGGCGCCAGGGTTGTCGCGGGCGGGCGCCGAGGACGAACTCGCTCCGCGAGTTCGCCTAGGCTACGCCACGAACCTGCGGTAGTCCTCGGCGATGTCGTGGATGGCGGCGTCGAGGAAGCGCTTGCCGTGCTCGGGGGAGGCGAGGGTGGGGTCGGAGCCGATGCGGCCGTCGGGAAACAAGCGGCGGTAATCCTCGGCATCGGTGAAGGCGCGCTGGCGCGCCGGCGCCTCGCCCATGGCGACGCGCTTGATCGCTTCGGGATAGAGATGCTGCGTCAGCGAGACTTCGCTCGGCGTCGCGTGGCTGCCCTCGCTCTTGCCGAAGAGCTCCTTCGACAGTTGATGGACGCTCGGCGTTTCCCACCAGTTCTTGAGCGTGAGGCGGAGGCCCGGCGCGTTGCCGCCAGCGGCTAGCGAGCGCTCGGCATAGATTTCCTGGAAGGCGGCGCCGACGGTGGCGATGTTGCCGCCATGGGCGTTGACGAAAAAGAAGCGCTCGAAACCGTGGCGCGCCAGCGAGCGGACATAGTCGCCGATGACCGCGATCAGGGTCGAGGGCCTGAGCGTGATCGTGCCGGTGAAGGCCATATGGTGCTGCGCGTTCCCGACATTGATGGTGGGGCCGACCATCGCCCCGGCCGCCGCGCCGACGCCCTTGGCGACGGCCTCGGCGCAGATCGCGTCGGTGCCGATCAGCCCGTTGGGCCCATGCTGCTCGGTCGAGCCGATCGGCACGATGATGCCTTTGGCGCCCTTGAGATAAGCCTCGACTTCGGACCAGGTCTGGAGATGAAGCAGCACGGGATCGATCCTCCGCGACGACGCCGGCCATCATAGCAGGTCCGGCGGAGGCGGCGGCAAACGCGGCTCGGCACAGGCTAGCGCGCGGCCTTGCGCGCCGAGGGCGTTCGGCTACGCCGGGCCGGCGTCGCCGCGACGTCAATCATCGACAGGAAGTCGGCGACCGCGTCCTCGGCGTCGCTCTCCATCCGCCGATAGCCCTCGATCAGGCGCTTGCCGAAGGGCGTCAGGCTGGCGCCGCCGCCCGATCGCCCGCCATGCGCGGTGACGGCGACCGGCTCGCGGAAGAGCTGGTTGAGCTCATCGACCAGGAGCCAGGCGCGGCGATACGACATCTCCATGGCGCGGCCGGCGGCGGAGATCGATCCCGTGGCGTCGATGAGCTCGAGCAGGCGGATCTTGCCCGGCCCGATCGCCGAAGTCGGCGAGAGATCGACGCGGATCGACAGATTGGCCATGCGGCACCTTAGCATTTCTCTCAGCGGCACCGTCAATTGAACCGCTTGCGCCGGTCCTCTCCCGCTGCGTCCTTGACGGTGTCGGCGATGCTGCGCAGCTGGTCGGGCTCGAAGGCGAAGGAGGCTTCGAAGCCGCCGCTGGTGCCGATGGTGAGGATGAGGCGGCTGTCCTCGCCATGGGCGAGCTGCCATTGCTCGGCGGGAAAGACCAGGCGCAGCGAGCTGTCGCGGTAGCGGGCGCGCAGGGCCTCAGAGATCATACGCGGCAGGGTCATCAGCAGCTCGTTGAGGCACTCCGTCGGCAGGGTGACGGCGGCGGGCCGGCCCTCGCTGTCGGTGAAATTGAGGCTGAAGCGCTTGCCGTCCGAGGCCACGGAGTAGGTGGTGAGTTGCCGCCCTTCGATCTCCGCCAAGCCACACCTCCCCGGGCGTATCCATCCCTCGATATATTTGTTTAAATATATCGAAAAGAGTGGCCGCCGCAAGCGGCAATGCCGCGGCGGGCAGCGGCGCTTTCTGCCGGAGGCTTCGCGTGCTCTTATGGCGCGTCGTCCCGGGGAGAGAGCGCCCATGAGCTACGAGACCATCCTTTACGAGCGTGACGGCGCGGTCGCCTCGATCACCCTTAACCGGCCCGAGCGGCTCAATGCGATGAACGCCGCGATGCTGCGCGAGCTGCGGCAGGCGCTCGATGTCGCCGAGGCGGATGCCGATGTTCGCGCGGTGGTGCTGAGCGGGGCGGGCGCCGGCTTCTGCTCCGGCTTCGACCTCAAGGAGCAGGCGGAGGCGCGGCCGGCGGGCGTTGCCACCTGGCGCCCCCTGCTGCGCCGCGACTTCGAGACCATCATGCGCTTCTGGCATTCGCCGAAGCCGACCATCGCCGCAGTCGAGGGCGCCTGCCTTGCCGGCGGGTGCGAGCTGGCGCTCGCCTGCGACATCACCATCGCCGGCGAAGGCGCGGTCTTCGGCGAGCCCGAGCTGCGCTTCGGCGCCGGCATCGTCGTGCTGCTGCTGCCCTGGCTCGTCGGGCCCAAGCGCGCCAAGCAGCTGTTGCTGACCGGCGAGGACCGGCTGGAGGCGCGCCGTGCCGAAGCGATCGGCCTCGTCAACGAGGTGGTGGCGACGGGCAGCGCTCGGGCGCGCGCCTTCGAGGTCGCCGAGGGGCTTGCGGCGATCGATGCCATGGCGCTGCGGGAGACGAAGCGCGCGATCAACCGCACCTATGAGATCATGGGGCTCGGCGAAGCGCTGGAAGCGGCGCTCGACATCGATCTCCAGATCGAAGGCGAAGGCACGGCGGACAAGCGGCAGTTCATGGAGATCGCGCGCCGGGACGGCTTGCGTGCCGCCATTGCCTGGCGCGACGCGCGATTCAGGAAGGCGTAAGCCCGAGCGCCAGCGTCCTGCCCCTGGCCTCTCCGCCCCTGAGGGGCGGAGAGGGGGTGAGGATCAGGCGGCGTCGCGCTGCGGCTGCGCCTCCTCGCGAATCTCGCCGCGCAGCGCGGGCTGCCAGATCGAGAAGGCCTCGAACATGGCGCGCGTGCCGAGATCGGCGAGCTTGCCGGCTTGAGCGAAGTAGTCGCGCACGATCGAGCGCGCGTAGTCCTCATGCAGGCCCATCGTCTCGTCGATGCTGCCGCATTTCGCCATCGCCTTGCTGATCTCGAGATTGCGATCGAGCCGGCTGCGACTGAACTCCAGCAACTCCGAGCCCACCGCCACGCAGTTCTCGAGCCACTTGTTCGAGGCAGTGAATAGCGGCTCCATCGAACTCAGCGCTTGGCCCGGATCGAACGCGGCCGCGATCTGCATGTCGCGGCGCTTGGCGCGCATTTCTTCCGCCTGTGCCTTCGCCATTTCCCTCTCCCGCCAGGAATTATGATGCTGATTTTTCCGGCGCGGCATAGACGCCCCGCCATCAAGCGAAGAGGATACATCGCGCCACAACCGAGGCAATGGCGATTACAAATTTATTGATGATCGCCGCAGTTTCTGCACCTCGTTCCGCGGCGGCGGCGAGGGATTTTCGCCTCTGGCGCGGAAGTTGCACACTGCCTCGCAAAGACGCTTTGGAGGAAGGACGCATGACGGAGACGAAGCTCATCATCAGCAGCAAGAACTACGGCTCGTGGTCGCTGCGCGGCTGGCTCCTGGTGAAGCTGGCCGGGCTCGACTTCGTCGAGGAGATCGTGCCGCCGGACGATCCGATGATGCGGGCCGAGCTGCTGCTGCTGTCGCCCTCCTATCTCGTGCCGTGCCTCCTCCATGAGGGGCTGCGCATCTGGGACACGCTGGCGATTGCCGAGTATCTCCACGAGCTCCGGCCAAAAGCTGGGCTGCTGCCCAAAGATCGCGCAGCCCGGGCGCGCTGCCGCTCGGTATGCGGCGAGATGCACCAGGGGTTCAGCGCCCTGCGCTCCTCCATGCCGATGAACATAAGGGCGCACCATCCCGGCCATATCCCCCATTCCGGCGCCCGCGCCGATATCGAGCGGATCACCACCATCTGGCGGGAATGCCTGGCGCAGTCGAACGGGCCCTATCTCTTCGGCGAGATCGGCATGGCGGATGCGATGTTTGCGCCGGTGGTGACCCGCTTCGTCACCTGGGACGTCAAGCTCGAGCCGCCCTGCTCGCAGTATGCCCAGCGCATCCTCGCCTGGCCGGCGATGATCGAGTGGTGCGAGGCGGCGCGCCAGGAGCCTGAGGAAGTGCCGGAGTTCGAGGTGGAGTTCTGAGCGCTGGTCGCACGGTCTGGCATCGGGGCGATGCACGGCCGAGAAAGCAAAAGGGGATAGGGGGATAAAGGGGGATTGGAGGAGACGAAGCGAAAGGCGCCTTCGCCGCCAGAAGATATCGTCGTCCCCGTCTCTCCTTCATCCCCCTACTCCCCTTGTTCGACCTCGTCAGAGGGCGCTCACGGCCGCTTCTCCGGGCGGAGGCATTCCGCTGACGGGCGTTCACCCAAAGAGCGCGTGGGGGATGCGAGTGCTGGATGCGCAAAGGTGCGTCCTTCGACGGCTTGCTATGCTCGCGCTCAGGATGAGGAACTTTTCTTCGTGCGACATCCTGAGCCTGTCGAAGAACGCGCGCCGGTTGTGCAGCGAGATCGCTCGTTGCGGCGGGAGGAGAAGAGGCGTCTATGGACGGGGCGGAGGCGGTGCGCACGTCGGTGCCGGCGCGGCTCGATCGGCTGCCGTGGAGCCGCTTCCACACCCTGGTCATCGCCGCGCTCGGCATCACCTGGATCCTGGACGGGCTCGAGGTGACGCTGGCCGGCTCGGTGGCGGCGGCGCTGCAGGAGAGCCCGCGGCTCCATCTCACGGCGGAGCAGGTCGGCCTCACCGGCAGCGCCTATCTCGCGGGCGCGGTGCTGGGCGCACTGTTCTTCGGCCATCTGACCGACCGCCTCGGACGCAAGCGCCTCTTCAACGTGACGCTCGGCCTCTATCTCGTCGCCACGGCGCTGACGGCGCTCTCGTGGAACTTCGCCGCCTTCGCCTTCTTCCGCTTCTTCACCGGCGCCGGCATCGGTGGCGAGTACTCGGCGATCAACTCCGCGATCCAGGAGCTGATCCCGGCGCGGCTGCGCGGCCGTACCGACCTTGCGGTCAGTGGCAGCTTCTGGATGGGCGCGGCGCTGGGCGCGGCCGGCTCGGTGCTGCTGCTCGATCCCGAGCTGCTGCCGCCCGATCTCGGCTGGCGCGTCGCCTTCGGCATCGGCGCCGTGCTCGGCCTCGTCATCCTCTATCTCCGCCGATTCCTGCCGGAGAGCCCGCGCTGGCTGATGACGCATGGGCGCCTCGAAGAGGCGGAGGCGGTGACGGCGGAGATCGAACGGCGCGTCGCCGAAGGCGGGACGGCGCTGCCGCCGGCGGGCGGCGGGATCGCGATCGTGGCCACCAGGCCGGTCTCGCTCGCCATCGTCGCCCGCACGCTGCTGCGGACATATCCCGCGCGGACCCTGCTCGGCGTCGTGCTGATGGCGGCGCAGGCCTTCTTCTACAATGCCATCTTCTTCACCTATGCGCTGATCCTGACGCGCTTCTTTTCCGTGCCGGCCCACCGCATCGGGCTTTACATCCTGCCCTTCGCGGTCGGCAATTTCACCGGCCCGCTGCTGCTCGGACCGCTGTTCGACACGCTCGGGCGCAAGCCGATGATCGCCGCCACCTATATCGTGGCCGGCGCGCTGCTGGCGGTGTCGGGCGCGCTGTTCGCCGCCGGGCTGCTCAACGCGGAGACGCAGACGCTGCTCTGGACGATCGTCTTCTTCTTCGCTTCGGCGGCGGCGAGCGCCGCCTATCTGACCGTCGGCGAGAGCTTTCCGCTGGAGCTGCGCGCCCTCGCCATCGCGCTGTTCTACGCCTTCGGCACGCTCGTCGGCGGCGTCGGCGGCCCGGCGCTGTTCGGCGCGCTCATCGCCAGCGGCGCGCGGCAGGAGATCTTCATCGGCTATCTGCTGGGCGCGGCGCTGATGGTGCTGGCAGGCGCGGTCGAGCTGAAGCTCGGCGTCGCCGCCGAGCGCCGCCCGCTGGAAGAGGTGGCGCTGCCGCTCTCGGTCCACCGCGGCGGCAGGTGAGGAGGGCGCACAGCCGCTGCAAAACCGGAGTGCGTCCTTCGACAGGCCAGGATGAGGACCTTTCTTTAGGCCCTTGGCAGATGCCATGCTCGGCCTTCCTTATCCTGAGCCCGTCGAAGGACGCAGGGCGGCCCTGCAGCTTATGGTGAGGCCAGGCGCTTCCTATATCTCCCGGCGATGCTCACTCCCCGACCCGAGACCTGGCTGAGGCCGACCGCCGGCGGGCTTTATTGCGAGCCGGGGGATTTCTTCATCGATCCGGCCGCGCCGGTGCCGCGCGCCGTCATCACCCATGGCCATGCCGACCATGCGCGCGCCAACCACGGCGCCGTGCTGGCGACGCTGGAGACGATCGCCATCATGCAGAGCCGCTACGGCGCCGAGGCGGGGGCGCGCCTCGAGGGGCTCCTCTATCACCAGCCCGTCGAGCTCGGCGGTGTCCGCGTGATGCTGGTGCCGGCGGGGCACGTGCTCGGCAGCGCGCAGGTGGTGCTGGAGCATGCCGGCTGCCGCGCCGTCGTCTCCGGCGACTACAAGCGCCGCGCCGACCCCACCTGCCCGCCCTTCGAGCCGCAGTCCTGCGACCTCTTCATCACCGAAGCGACTTTCGGGCTGCCGGTCTTCCGCCACCCGGCGGCGCGCGAGGAGATCCTGAAGCTGCTGCATTCGCTGCGGCTCTTTCCCGAGCGCTGCCATGTCGTCGGCGTCTATGCGCTGGGCAAGTGCCAGCGCGTGCTGGCGCTGCTGCGCGAGGCCGGCTATGCCGAGCCGGTCTTCATCCATGGCGCGCTGCACGCGATGTGCGCGCTCTACGAGCGCTTCGGCATCGCGCTGGGGCCGCTCCGGTCGGCGACGGGCGCGAGCCGCGAGGAACTCGCCGGGCGCATCGTCCTGGCACCGCCCTCGGCGCTGGGCGACCTGTGGTCGCGCCGCCTTCCCGATCCCGTCGTGGCGCTCGCCTCGGGCTGGATGCGCATCAAGCAGCGCGCCAAGCAGCGCGGCGTCGAGCTGCCGCTGGTCATCTCCGACCATGCCGACTGGGACGAGCTCACGGCGACGATGAGCGCGCTCGGCACCGGCGAGATCTGGGTGACGCACGGCGCCGAGGAAGCGCTGGTGCGCCAGGCGCGGCTCATGGGCCTCAAGGCGCGCGCGCTGGCGCTCACCGGCTTCGAGGACGAGGCGGAATGAACCGCTTCGCGGCGCTGCTCGATGCCCTGCTGTTGACGCCGGGACGGCTCGGCAAGCTGCGGCTTATGGGCGAGTATTTCGCCGCCACGCCCGATCCCGAGCGTGGCTGGGCGCTGGCGGCGCTCACCGGCGAGCTCTCCTTCCGCGAGGTGAAGCCGGCGCAGATCCGCGATCTCGTGCTCGGCCGCGTCGATGGCGAGCTGTTCGGCTGGTCCTACGACTTCGTCGGCGATCTCGCCGAGACGGTGGCGCTGATCTGGCCGGTGCGCCCCGGCGCCGATCACGTGCCGGGGCTTGCGGAGATCATTGCCGCGCTCGACCAGGCGACGCGCGCCAGCGCCGGGGCGCGGCTCGAGCGCTGGCTCGATGCGCTTGACGCCACCGGCCGCTGGGCGCTGTTGAAGCTCATCACCGGGGGCCTCCGCGTCGGCGTCTCGGCGCGCCTCGCCAAGACGGCGCTCGCCGAGCGCTGGCAGGCGCCGCTCGCCGAGATCGAAGCGGTCTGGCACGGGCTGGCGCCGCCCTATGAGCCGCTGTTCGCCTGGCTCGAAGGACGGGGGCCGCGGCCGGAGAGCGCCGGCAAGCCGACCTTCCATCCGCTGATGCTGGCGCAGCCGCTCGAGGAGAGCGACCTCGAGGCGCTCGATCCCGCGCTCTATCGCGCCGAATGGAAATGGGACGGCATCCGCGTCCAGCTCGTCGGCCGCGGCGGCGCGAAGCGGCTCTACTCGCGCTCGGGCGACGATATCGGCGAAGCCTTTCCCGATATCCTCGCGGCGATGCCGGCGGAGGTGGTGCTCGACGGCGAGCTGCTGGTGCTGCGGGCGGGCGAGGTGATGCCGTTCAACGATCTTCAGCAGCGCCTCAACCGCAAGACCGCCTCGGCCAAGATGCTCGCCGAATATCCGGCGTGGGTGCGGCTCTACGACATCCTGGAGGAAGCCGGGGAGGATCTGCGCGCCCTGCCCTTCGACGAGCGTCGGCGCCGGCTCGAGCGCTGGTATGGCGCCGTGCCGCGCGAGCGATTGGATCTCTCGCCGCTCCTGCCGTTCGAGAGCTGGGACGAGCTCAAGGCGCTGCGCGCGTCGGCGCGCGAGCGCGGCATCGAAGGGCTGATGCTGAAGCGCGGCGACGCGCCCTATCTCACCGGCCGGCCGAAGGGTCCATGGTTCAAGTGGAAGCGCGGCGCGCTCACCGTCGATGCGGTGCTGATGTACGCGCAGCGCGGCCATGGCAAGCGCTCCTCGTTCTATTCCGACTACACCTTCGGCGCCTGGCGCGACGGTGCGCTGGTGCCGGTGGGCAAGGCCTATTCCGGCTTCACCGACGAGGAGCTGCGGCGGCTCGACCGCTGGGTGCGCGACAACACGGTGGAGCGCTACGGGCCGGTGCGCGAAGTGGCGCCGCATCTGGTGCTGGAGATCGCCTTCGACAGCGTCCAGCGCTCGACCCGGCACAAATCGGGGCTCGCGCTCCGCTTCCCGCGCGTCCATCGCATCCGCTGGGACAAGCCCGCCGCCGAAGCCGACACCGTCGAGGTGCTGGAGCGGCTGCTGGCGTAGGAGCGGGCGAAACCGGCAGCCTCACTTGTATTAAGGGCTGCCGCCGCACGCGCTCAAGTTTTGAGCAGGCGCCAGGCCGGCCCGTCCAGCGAATAGCCAGAAAAGAGCGCGCGGTGCGGGGAGCGGCGCGAGACTTGCGCCTGCGGCAAGGCGTTGGCGAGCGCACGGTGCCTCCGCGCCCGTGGCACGGTCGTTGCACCGAGCTATCGACATGTCCTGGAGGTCGCTCATGCGCGCGCGGATCGCTGGCATCGACGGTGAACGGGGGAGGCGGAGATGCCGCTGACGCGCCGGGCGTTCCTCGGATCGGCCCTGGCCGCATCGGCCGCCGGCATCGGCTGGGCGGCGCGTGCCGCGGACACCGTCACCATCCGAATGGGGGTGATGAAGCTCATTCATTCGATCACGCCCTATTTCTATGAGCGCTTCCTGCCCGCCGGCTATCGCCTCGAGATCATTCCTTTCTCGACGCCGACCGACGTCAAGGACGCGGTGGTGACGCAGTCGGTCGATTTCGGCACTTTCGGCATTGCCGCGGCGATCCTCGGCGCCGTCGGCCATCAGCCGGTCGTCGTCTACGGCTCGGAATGCAACAAGGGCATGGCGGTGGTGGCGCGCAAGGGCGCGCACATCGCCTCGATCCGCGACCTCAAAGGCAAGCAGGTGGGGATCCTGCCCGGCACGACGCAGCAGGTGTTCTTCTTCGAGCGGCTGCACATGCTGGGCATGACGCTCAGCGACATCAACGCCGTCCGCATCGGCTTCGCCGACATGCCTGCCGCCCTGGCGCGCGGCGATATCGACGCCTATGTCGGCGCCGAGCCGGGGCCGAGCCTCTCGCTGGTGGATGGCAGCGGCGAGATCGTCGAATACCCGTACTCGACGCCGATGGGGAGCCTCAACATGATCCTCGCCACCCATGGCGACACGCTGAAGCAGCAGCCGGAACGCGTGCGGATGATGCTCGATCTGCAGCGCCAGGCGAGCGCCTATGCCATGGCGCATCCCAGCGAGATGGTCGCGATGACGGTGAAGCAGCTCGGCCTCAATCAGGCGGCGGTCGCGCGCGCCGTCGGCAATGTCGAGCTCGACTGGCAGATGACGCCGCTCATGGTCGATGAGGTCCATTCCTATGCCGAGCACATGCTGGCGCTGAAGCAGATCCGCGAGCTGCCGGACTTCACGACGCTGCTCGCGCCGCAATTCTCGGAACAGCTCGCCAAGCGCGCCTGAGGCGAAGTGATGGAAGTCCGCCTGCGCAAGCCGCCGGGAGCGGTGGCGCTGCTGCTGCCGATCGTGCTGCTCGGGCTGTGGTGGGCGCTGACGCGCAACCATCCCGACGGGCTCATCCCGCAGCCCGGCCAGATCGGCAGCGAGTTTCTCGACCTCGCCGGGCTCGCCGGCAACAACGATTCCTTCAGCGGCTCGCTGTGGCGCAACCTGCTGGCGTCGGCCGGGCGCGTCTATGGCGGCTTTCTCCTGTCGGCAGGCATCGCGGTGCCGCTCGGCCTGATGATCGGCCAGATTCCGCTGGTCCGCCGCATGCTCGACAGCACCTTGCAGATCCTACGGCCGGTGCCGGTCACGGCGTGGCAGCCGCTGTTCCTCATCCTGTTCGGCCTCGGCTCGCACACGGCGCTGCTGCTGGTGACGCTCGGCTGCTTCTATCCGATCCTGCTCAACACCATCCTCGGCGTGCGCAGCGTCGAGGCGCGGCTCCTCGAAGCCGCCGCCATGCTCGGCGTCTCGCGCTCGGCGATCTTTCCCAAGGTGGTCCTGCCCTCGGCCCTGCCGGGCATCGTCACCGGCCTTCGCCTCGGCCTCGGCTTCGCCTGGGTGGTGATCGTGGTCGGCGAGATCAGCGGCGTCAGGACCGGCCTCGGCGCGATGATCACCGATGCCCGCGAAGTCTCGCGCACCGATGTGGTCATCGCCGGGATGGTGACCATCGGCGCCATCGGCTTTCTCAGCGACCGCGCGGTCCAGCTGGCGAGCCGGCGGGTCCTGCGCTGGAGCCCGCGGCATGCCGCTGACGGCTGAGCGACGGGCCGCGGCCGAGATCGCCGCACCCGAGGCGGCGGCGGAGCCGGTGCTGTGCGTCGACGGCGTCCACAAGCGCTTTGCCGTGTCGGGCGGCGAGGTGGAGGCGCTGCGCGGCCTCAGCCTCGCGATCGATCGCGGCGAGTTCATCTGCCTCATCGGCGCCTCGGGCTGCGGCAAGTCCACCTTGCTGCGTCTCATCGGCGGCTTCGAGCAGCCGAGCGAAGGCCGCATCCTGATGGAGGGCCGACCGGTGACGGGGCCAGGGCCGGAGCGCGGCATGGTGTTCCAGGATTACGGCCTCTTTCCCTGGCTCACGGTCCGCCGCAACATCGAGTTCGGCCCGGCGGCGCGGGGCCTGCCGCGCGAGAAAGTGCGCGCGACCGGCGAGCGCTTCATCGCCATGATCGGGCTGACGCGGTTTGCCGAGGCCTATCCGCACGAGCTTTCCGGCGGCATGAAGCAGCGCGTCGCCATCGCGCGTGTGCTGGCCAACGACGCCGCCATCGTGCTGATGGACGAGCCCTTCGGTGCGCTCGATGCGATGACCCGCGAAAGGCTGCAGCAGGAGCTGCTGACGCTCTGGCAGGGCACGGGCCTGACCGTGCTCTTCGTCACCCACGCCATCGAAGAGGCGATCCTGCTCGCCGACCGGGTGGTGGTGATGTCGCCCAACCCCGGGCGGATCGCGGCCGTCGTCCGCGTGACCCTGCCGCGTCCGCGCGATGTCGCCTCGGCATCCTTCAACGCGATGCGGCGGGAGCTGGCGGGGCTGCTGCATGAAGCGCCCGGCGCGGCGCGCGGCGCGGCCGGCTGATGCCCGCCGATCGCGCACCGCCATGAGCTGGGAGTGGCTTGCAGGCTCGCTCGCGGTCTCGACGTTGCGCCGGCTCTACGCCGCCGGTGCAGCCACGCCCGCCGCGGTGCTGGAGGCGATCCACCGGCGCATCGCCGCGCGCGGGGCGGATGGCGTGTGGATTTCGCTGACCGGCGAAGCGGAGTGCCGGCGCCAGCTCGCCGCGGCCGAGGCGGCGCGCCGCAACGGCGCAAGCCTGCCGCTTTACGGCATCCCCTTCGCGGTGAAGGACAACATCGACGTGGCCGGGCTGCCGACGACGGCCGCCTGTCCTGCCTTCGCCTATCAGCCGGCGGAGTCCGCGCCCGCGATTGCGCGGCTGCTGGCGGCAGGCGCGATCTGTATCGGCAAGACCAATCTCGACCAGTTCGCGACCGGTCTCAGCGGCATGCGTTCGCCCTACGGGGTGTGCCGCTCCGTGTTCGACCCGCGCTTTCCTGCAGGCGGATCGAGTTCCGGCTCGGCCGTCGCGGTCGCCGCCGGCCTCGTCAGCTTCGCCATCGGCACGGATACCGGCGGCTCCGGCCGCATTCCGGCGGGCTTCAACAACATCGTCGGGCTGAAGCCGACGCGCGGCCTCGTCTCCACCCGCGGCGTCGTTCCCGCCTGCCGCACGCTCGATTGCGTCAGCGTCTTCGCCCTCGACTGCGAGGATGCCGGCGAGGTTCTGGCGCTCATGGCGGGATACGATCCCGCCGATCCGTTCTCGCGGCCGGCGCCGCTCGAGGGCGATCTGCCGGCTCCGGTGGGGGAGCGTTTCCGCTTCGGCATTCCGGTGGGGGCCGAAGCGGGATTCTTCGGCAACGGCGCGGCGCGGGCGTTGTTCGAGGCGGCGGTGGAGAGGCTCGGCGCGCTCGGCGGCACCGCCGTCCCGGTCCATTACACGCCCTTCGCCGAAGCCGGCAGCATGCTCTACGGCGGCGCCTCGGTCGCCGAGCGCTCCGTCGCCGTCGGCGCCTTCATCGCCGCGCACCCGGAGGCGGTGCTGCCGACCACCGCGGACATCATCGCACGGGCCCGGCGCTTGTCGGCGGCCGATGTCTTCGCCCAACTCTATCGGCTCGCCGAGATCCGCCGCGCGCTGGCGCCGGTATGGAGCGAGATCGATTTCCTCGCGGTGCCGACGAGCGGCACCCACTACACCGTCGCGGCGCTCGCGGCGGAGCCGGTCGAGCTCAACAACCGGCTCGGTTACTTTTCCTATCCCGTCAACCTGCTCGACCTCTCGGCGCTGGCACTGCCCAACGGATTTCTCGCCGACGGCCCCGCCATGGGAGTGACGCTGATCGCGCCCGCTTTCGCCGAGCAGCGCCTGCTGGCGTTCGGCCGGCGCTGGCAGGGGGCGCTCGGCATCGCCGCCGGCGCCGCGGCGCGCGCGGCGCAACACGCGCCGGACGCAACGGCGGGTACGCGCTGACGCGACGGCGCGGCGAAGCGCGCACGTCGCTCGCATGCGCGTCTCAAGGCGACATCGCTTTCCGGGCGCGTTCGCGAAGAAACGAAGCTGCGTCGGAACCGGCACATCCGACGTGATGTTATCGGGGCACGTGTGACGCGTTATGGGGCCGCTCGCGCTGTTCCCCCGACCGGGCGGCCTTTTTTTCCAGTGCGAGGGGGGACCCGATGCTACGCGCGGTCCGCCTAGACCAATCCCAGCTCCTGCTCCAGCGCACCGCACATCATCTGGCCCAGGAGGATATGCATCTCCTGGATGCGGGCGGTGGTGTCGGAGGGGACGACGAGGAGCGGGTCGGCGACACCATGGAGCTTGCCGCCGCCCTTGCCGCCGAGCGCGGCCGCGGTAAGGCCCATCTCGCGCGCGGCGTGGAGCGCGAGGATGACGTTGGGGCTCTGGCCCGAGGTGGTGATGCCGAGGGCGAGGTCGCCGGCGCGGCCGAGCGCGCGCAGCTGGCGCGCGAAGAGCTGATCGAAGCCGAGATCGTTGCCGATGGCGGTGAGCGCCGAGGTGTCGGTGGTGAGCGCCACCGCGGCGATCGGCGCGCGGTCGCGGATGTAGCGGACGGTGAGCTCGGTGGCGAGGTGCTGGGCGTCGCCGGCGCTGCCGCCATTGCCGAAGAACAGCAGCTTGCCGCCGCCGCGGATCGTCGCCACCGCGGCGGCGACCAGGCGCTCGAACGGCGCGGCGCAGGCGGCGAGCGTCGCCCGCACGACTTGCTCGTGCTCGGCGAACTCCGCCTGGTAGAATCGACCGATATCCATGCTCACCTCTCGCGCCGGGATCATTGCGGCGCGAAGCGGCGGCGGCAAGGATTTATTTCGGCGGGTTATTTCCGCGGCTGGTAGCTGCCGGGCGGCGTGCGGAACGTGGCGGCGAGGCGATTCCAGCCATTGATGGCGATCACCGCCATGGTGAGGTCGACCACCTCCTTCTCGCTGAAATGCCGGCGCAGCTCCTCATAGAGTGGCTCCGGGACCGGGGCGTCGGCGATCTTGGTCACCGCCTCGGTCCAGGCCAAAGCGGCGCGCTCGCGGGCGCTGAAGAAGGGCGTCTCGGGCCAGGCGGCCAGCGCATAAAGCCGCTGCTCGGTCTCGCCGCGCGCGCGGGCGTCCTTGGTGTGCATGTCGATGCAGAAGGCGCAGCCGTTGATCTGCGAGGCCCGCGTCTTGACCAGCTCGAGCAAGGTTGGGTCGACGGCTTGGCGGACATAGGTCTCGACGCCGCGCAAGGCGGCGACGGCCTCGGGCGCGGCCTTGGCATAGTTGAGCAGCTCGGACATTGCAGTTCTCCCCTGGCTGGATGCAACCGCTGGGCGGGCTTGCCTTGCCCGGAGCCATCGGATAGGGGTAGGCGATGGCGACAAAAGCAGGCGACGGCCGGCGCGGTCTCATCCTCGACCGCGACGGGGTCGTCAATGTCGATACCGGCTATCTCCATCGCATCGAGGAATGCTGTTTCGTCGACGGCATTTTCGCGATGGCGGCGGCGTTTGCCGCGCGCGGCTTCGCCATCGCCATTGCCACCAACCAGGCGGGAATCGGCCGCGGCCTCTACACCGAGGCGGATTTCGCCGAGCTGATGCGCTGGATGGAAGACGAGTTCCGTCGCCATGGCGTGACACTCGGCGGCATTTATCATTGTCCCGACCACCCGACCGCCGGCGTTGGCCCGTACCGTCGCGACAATCCCTGGCGCAAGCCCGGCCCGGGCATGATGCTGCAGGCCGCGGCCGATCTCGGCCTCGACCTCGGCCGCTCCTGGACCGTCGGCGACAAGGCGAGCGACATCGCGGCGGGGCGCGCGGCCGGCATCGGCACGCTGGTCTGCTATGATGCGGCGGCGCCCGCTGTCGCGCGGCGCGAGGATGTCTGGGTGGTGCCGCGGCTTGGCGATATCGTGGCGCTGCTCGAGGCGGAAGCGGGTTGAGCGGGGGGTAGGGGGATGAAGGTCCTGGTCACCGGCGGCGCCGGCTTCATCGGCACGTCGGTCGTGCGCCATCTCCTCGCCGCCGGCGTCGAGGTGGTCAATTTCGACAAGCTGACCTATGCCGGCTCGAACCCGCCGCTGGGCGCGCTGGCCGAGGGCGGGCGCTATCAGCTCGAAGTCGCCGACATTGCCGACCGCGCGGCGGCGGCGCGCATCTTCGCCCGGCACCGGCCCGACGCGGTGCTGCATCTCGCCGCGGAAACCCATGTCGACCGCTCGATCGACGCGGCCGACGCCTTCATCCAAACCAACCTCGTCGGCAGCTTCAGCCTGCTCGAAGCGGCGCGCGCCTATTGGGAAGGACTTTCGGGCGACGCCCGCGACCGCTTCCGCTTCCATCACGTCTCGACCGACGAGGTCTTCGGCGCGCTGGCCGATGCGGGCCGCTTCACCGAGGCGACGCCCTATGGCCCCAACAACCCCTATGCCGCCAGCAAGGCCGGCGCCGATCATCTCGTGCGCGCCTGGCACAAGACCTATCGGCTGCCGGTGGTGACGACGAACTCGTCGAACAATTACGGGCCCTGGCAGTTTCCCGAGAAGCTCATTCCCCTCACCATCCTCAACGCGCTCGACGGCAAGCCGCTCCCGGTCTACGGCAAGGGCGGCAATGTGCGCGACTGGCTCTATGTCGGCGACCATGCCGCGGCGCTCTTCCGGGTGCTGCGCGACGGGCGGGTGGGCGAGACCTACAACATCGGCGGCGGCGAGGAGCACGCCAATATCGACGTGGTGCGCCTCGTCTGCCGCCTGCTCGACGAGGCGCTGCCGCACGCGCCGCACCGCCCGCACGAGCAGCTCATCGCCTTCGTCGAGGATCGGCCGGGCCATGACTGGCGCTATGCCATGGACGACGGCAAGCTGCGCCGCGAGCTCGGCTGGCGGCCGGGCGAGAACCTCGAGAGCGGGCTCAGGAAGACGGTGCGCTGGTATCTCGACAATCGCGACTGGTGGGCGCCGATCCGCAGCGGCGTCTATCGCGGCGAGCGCCTCGGCCGCGGCGCGCGCCGGCCGGAGCGCGCGCGATGAAGGGCATCATCCTCGCCGGCGGCAGCGGCACGCGGCTCTATCCGCTGACCCGGGTGCTGTCGAAGCAGCTGCTGCCGATCTACGACAAGCCGATGATCTTCTACCCGCTGTCGGTGCTGATGCTGGGCGGCATCCGCGACATCCTGGTGATCACCACACAAGGCGACGCGCCGCACTTCGAGGCGCTGCTCGGCGATGGCCGGCAGTGGGGCATCCGCCTCTCCTATGCGGTGCAGCCGCGGCCCGACGGCCTGCCGCAGGCGTTTCTCATCGGCCGTGACTTCCTTGCCGGCGAGGGCTGCGCCCTCATCCTCGGCGACAATCTCGTCTATGGCGACGGGCTCAGCGAGCTGATGCGACGCTCGGCGGCGCGGGAGAGCGGCGCGACGCTCTTCGCCTACCGCGTCGGCGATCCCGAGCGCTACGGCGTCGTCGAGTTCGACGCGGCGGGGCACGCGCTCGCCATCGAGGAGAAGCCGCGCGTGGCGCGCTCGAGCTGGGCGGTGACCGGGCTCTATTTCTACGACAGCGACGTGGTGCGCCATGCCGAGAGGCTCAAGCCCTCGGCGCGCGGCGAGCTGGAGATCACCGATCTAAACAACACCTACCTCGCTTCCGGCAACCTGGCGGTCGAGCGGCTCGGCCGCGGCTTCGCCTGGCTCGACACCGGCACGCATGAATCGCTGCTCGAAGCCTCGGAGTTCGTGCGCACGATCGAGAAGCGCACCGGGCAGAAGATCGGCTGCATCGAGGAGGTCGCCTGGCGCAAGGGCTTCATCGATGCCGCGCAGGTCAAAGCGCTCGCGCGCTGCTATACCAAGTCCGACTACGGCCTCTATCTCGAGCGGCTGCTCGAGGAGCGCTAGGCGAGCGCTTGCGCTCGTCCGGGGCGGCGACAGCGGTTGCGCAAGCAACCGCGAGAGCCGCCGCGGACGAACGCGCTGCGCGCGTTCGCCTTTACTGCATGAACCAGCCGTGGCTGACGACGAGCGACTGGCCGGTGAGGGCGTTGGACGGGAAAGCGGCGAAGAACAGCGCCGCCTGCGCCACGTCCTCGACGGTGGTGAACTCGCCGTCCACCGTGTCCTTGAGCATGACCGTCTTGACCACCGCCTCCTCGGAGATGCCGAGCTCCTTCGCCTGCTCGGGGATCTGCTTGTCGACCAGCGGCGTGCGCACGAAGCCGGGGCAGATGACATTGGCGCGCACGCCGTGCTGGGCGCCTTCCTTGGCGACCACCTTGGCGAGGCCGATGAGGCCGTGCTTGGCCGTCACGTACGGTGCCTTGAGCAGCGAGGCTTCCTTGGAATGCACCGAGCCCATGTAGATGATGCTGCCGCCGGTGCCTTGCTTGTACATCTCGCGCAGCGCGGCACGCGTCGTCAGGAACGCGCCGTCGAGATGGATGGCGAGCAGCTGCTTCCACTTGGCGAACTCGAACTGGTCGAGGGGCGCGACGATCTGGACGCCGGCGTTGCTGACCAGGATGTCGACGCGGCCGAAGGTGGCGACGGTGCGCGCCATGGCGGCATCGACCTGCGCTTCGTTCGTGACGTCGACGGCGACGCCGAGCGCGCGCCGATCGCGGCCGCCGAGCTCGGCCGCGACCGCCTCGGCACCCTGCTGGTTGAGATCGGCGATCACCACTTTGGCGCCTTCCGCCGCGTAAGTGCGGGCGATCTCCTTGCCGATGCCGCTGGCGGCACCGGTGACGAAGGCGACCTTGTCCTTGAGTCGCATGGGCTCTCTCCTTGCTGTCAGCGCAGATAGTCGTGAACGACCTTGCCGAGGCCGAGGGTGAGGTCGGTGAGGATGTGAAGGGCGGAGACGACCTCGTGCACCGGCAGCTCGGCCACCGGCGCCAGCGCGTGTGGATTGAGCGCGAGCGTGGCAGGACCGGTCCAGGCGCCTTTCACCGTGATGTCCTCGAGATAGTACTCGACCAGCTCGCAGATGCGCGGCGTGCCGTCGACATGGGGAATGATCTTGAGCAGGAAATTGGGCGCGGCGAGCGCCGTCGCCACCTGCTTGGCGTCGAGCGCCTGGTGCTTGTAGCCCATGGTCCCAGTGACGACGCGAACCGGCCCGTAATCGAGCGTGCCGACCACGGTGTCGATCTCGGTATGGAGCGTCGGATTGGCGAGCTTCTTGGGAAAGCCCCACAGCTCGCGCCCGCCGGCGATCGGCGGGTCGTCGTTGAGGAACATGCAGTGGCAGTAGCCGCCCTTGCGTCCCTCGAAGGTGACGGGGATCACCTGTCCGGTCTCGGTGTAGTCGCCGAAGCCGGTCGAATCCGGCATGCGGATGAACTCATACCGCACCACCGGCTCGTCGAGCTCGAGCGGCTCCGGCACCACGGCGCGGAGTTTCTCCGGGTCGGAGCGATAGGTGATGATGAGGAACTCGCGGTTGATAAAGCGATAGGGTCCCCGCGGATAGGCGGGGCTGGTGAACGGCATGGCGAAGGCGCGTTCGCGAATCTCGGATTGCTTCATCACGCGGACTCCCTTGCTGATGCCGCCGGGGGGCGGCGAAGCTTCAGTCGAGGCCGTGGTCGGCAAAGTCGAAGACCGCGACGCCGTCGAGCCCGGTCGGCCGCGACAGCGCCTCGGGATGCCGGAGGGCGCGGCGGGTGTCGTTGTATCCGGCCCGCCAGTGCTCTTCCATGCTGAGGCGCGAGAACTCGTAGTCCTTGGAATCGCCTTCGTAGCGCTGCGCGCGATAGATGAGATGGACGATGGTGTAGACCTTGCGATCGCCGAACTCGCGCAGCAACTGCGCCTCGGGCAGATCCTGCATCTCCCGCGGCAGCTGGTCCGCGATCTTGCACACGGCATGGCGCAGCTGCTGGATCTGCTTGAAGCGGTCGGTCTGGTCGCGGGTGCGGCTGGAGTAGGTGATCTCCTTCTGCCGCGTCGCGACCTCGGTCAGGTTCGAGGGAAACTCGCCGTGCGCGTTCCAGAGGTCGACCTGGAACGCCAGCGTGTCCTGGCGCGGCCCGTTCTGCAGCACCCATTGCAGCGGCGTGTTGGAGACGAGGCCGCCATCCCAGTAGTGCTGGCCCTCGATCTCGATCGCCGGGAAGCCCGGCGGCAGCGCGCCGCTGGCGAGCACATGCTCGGGGCCGATCTGGTGGGTGGCATTATCGAAATAGACGAAATTGCCAGTGCAGACATTGACCGAGCCGAGGCTGATATGCGTCGCGCCGGCATTGATGCGGTCGAAATCGATAAGCTTCTCCAGCGTCGAGCGCAGCTGCGCCGTGTCGTACCAGCTGGTGGCTTCGACGCTGCCGTCGGGATGGAGCCAGGGCGGCGGCAGGCGCGGCGCGAAGAAGCCGGGCGCGCCACCCACCATCGCCGAGGCGGCGCTCGTCTGATTGAAGAGACGCCGCGCCGCCTCGCCCTTGGCAAGGCGCGAGGCCGGATCGCCGGTCAGCGCCCAATGCGGCGTCGAGGTGACGTGGTCCCAAAAGGCGCGCAGCCGTTCGACCCGATGCTCCGGGGCGTTGCCGGCGATGATCGCCGAGTTGATGGCGCCGATCGAGATGCCGGCCACCCAGTCGGGATGGACGTCCGCCTCGGCGAGCGCCTGGTAGGCACCCGCCTGATAGGCCCCGAGCGCACCGCCGCCCTGCAACAGAAATGAAATGCACTCGAAATCGGGGCGCCCGCGGGTCGCGGATTTCCGCATGACGGCGGGCTGTTGGAGCGGTGTTGCGCGTTTCGCCATGGCATCTCCGTCCGCGGGCGGGCGCGCCGCTCGTCGGCCGCCCAGGCTAGCGGTTAAATCGCATCGCCCCCGGGAATGTCCAGTGAAAGTTCTTTTACCACCGGCGGCTTACCCTTCCGGGTAGGCTGGTATACTCGGGACCAGGCCAAGGTGCCCGACAGGAAAGAACATTGCGCGAAAAAGAGCTGCGTATTGCGCTCGTCTGCTTCGGCGGCATTTCGCTTGCCGTCTATATCCACGGGATCGCCAAGGAGGTGCTGAAGCTCGCCCGCGCCTCGAGCGCCCTCCACGATATCCGCGACCGCACCGCCCGGGCAAGGGCGCGCTTTTCCGACGGCGCCGAGCCGCGCCGGCCCTTTGACACGGAAGCCGTTTATTTCGAGCTGCTGCGCGACATCGGCCGCAAGGTCGATCTGCGCGTCGTCGTCGACATCATTGCCGGCGCCTCGGCGGGTGGCATCAACGGCACCATGCTGGCGCGGGCGCTCGCCCACGACCTGCCGATGGACGGGCTGCGCGATCTCTGGCTGAAGGAGGCCGACGTCACCGAGCTGCTCGCCGCCGAAGCGCGGGCCGGACGCTGGAGCAAGGCCTTCATGCATCCTTTCATCTGGGGCTTCGGCGCGGCGCGCCTGCTGGAGGAGATACGCGATCCCGAGGTGCGGCGAAAGCTGTCGCTATTCGTGCGCTCGCGCTGGTTCAAGCCGCCCTTGGACGGGCCGCGCATGGCGCAGCTCATGTATGACGCCGCCGCCAGCCTGGGCGAGGGAGCGGGGACGGCGCGCTCGCTGCTGCCGGCGGGGCAGCGGCTCGATCTCTTCGTCACCCTTACCGACCACTACGGCTATCGCCAGCTGCTCGAGACGCACGACCCGCCGGTGATCGAGGAGCGCGAGCACCGTCACACGCTGCAATTCACCTATCGCCGCTGGCCCGATGGCGAGATCGAGACCGATTTCGACTTCGCCAACGTCCCGGCGCTCGCCTTCGCGGCGCGCGCGACCTCCTCCTTTCCCGGCGCCTTCCCGCCGGCTCAGCTCGTCGAGATGGAGCAGCTGCTGGCGCGGCGGGGCATCGCCTGGCCGCGCGAGCGCCATTTCCTCGAGCGCAATTTCGCGGCCTATCGCCGCGTCGGGCTCGACCCCCGGACGCAATGCTTCATCGACGGCAGCGTGCTCAACGACAGGCCGTTCCGCGAAGCGATCGGCGCGATCAAGGGGCGCCCCGCCTATCGCCAGGTCGACCGCCGCCTCGTCTATGTCGATCCCGATCCCGAGCGGCCGGTGCCGCCGCTCACCGGCCTCGTGCCGGGCTTCTTCTCGACGCTGCGCAGCGCGCTCTCCGACATCCCGCGCAACGAGCCGATCGCCGACGAGCTCGCCTGGGTCAACGGCTTCAACGAGCGCGTGCGGCGGCTGAAGGGCATCGTCGACACGGCGCGGCCGAACATCACCGAGCTGGTGGCGCGCATCGTCGCGCTGCCGCCCGAGGGCGCGCTCGACCCCGGCCGGCTCCGGACCTGGCGGGAAGCGGCCAATGCCGCGGTGGCGCGCGATGCGGGCTTCGCCTACCAGGGCTATGTGCGCCTGAAGCTGGCGTCGGTGCGCAACCTCGTCGCGCAGCTGATCGGCGGCATGCTGGCGCTGCCGCCGCGCTCGCCGGTAGCGCGCACGCTGCATGCCCTTATCGATGCCTGGGCGCACGCGGCGGGCATCACCTTCGCGCATGACGGCAACGCCGGCCTGACCGAGGAGCGCGCCGACGCGGCACTGCCGCGCTGGGTGCGCTTCCTGCTCGCCTTCGACATCGATTTCCGCAAGCGGCGGCTCTACTTCCTGATCCAGGGCCAGAACCGCCTCTACCAGATGCTGGACGACAACCCCGCCGGCGCCGTCGCCGCGGCGGCGGTCGATCGCCTGAAGCGCGACTTCTACCAATGCTTCGACCGCTTGCGCCACCGCGAGGCGCCGGAGTTCTTCGCCGCGGCAACGCGCGAGGCGGCGCGGGCGCTGTTCGGCCGGCTGCCGGAAGGCGAAGCCTGGCGGGAAGCGGAAGCGCGGCGCTTCGCGCAGGAGCATGCACCCGCCATCGACGCCCTGGTCGAGCGCATGGCCGGCGAGATCGATCTCGACGCCAGCACGCAGGAGCTCGACGCGCTGATCGCCGGCCTCGATCCCGCCCTGTGGCCGGCGGCGGCGCGCAGCGAGGTGCTGGTGAACTATCTCGGCTTTCCCTTCTGGGACGTGCTGACCTTGTCGGTGACGAACTGGCGCGACACCGGCGAGTTCGACGAGATCCTGGTCGACCGCATCAGTCCGCGCGACGCCCGCGCGCTCGCCGCCGCGATGCCGGGGCTGGCACCCAAAGGGACCGGCATGGCGCATTTCGCCGCCTTCTTCTCGCGCGCCTATCGCGAGCACGATTACCTGCTCGGCCGGCTCCACGGCGTCGATCGTCTCATCGACATCGTCTTAAATGCTGCCGGCGTCGATGGCGAGGAAGGCGGCCTCGACATCGTGGCGCTGAAGCGCCGCGCCTTTGCCGCCGTGCTCGAAGCCGAGGCGCCGCATTTACGGGAAAGCGCCGCGCTCCTCCGTGCGCTGAGCGACGCGGTCGCGGCGATGGGCGCCGGTTAGCGCCCTCTAGGCTTCGGCGGCGCGGGTGACGCCGCCGCCGGCGGCGGCGAATTCCGGCACGAGCGTTCCGAGCAGCGCCAGCATGCGCTCCTGGCGGCGCTCGCGCGCATGCTCGGCGAGCTCGTCGAGCGAGCGCTGCAGCATGGTGTAGTCGATGATGCGCGGCGTGGCGAGGCGGATGCCGGCCGCCGCGGTCGGCACCAGCGGCTCGTTGGGATAGAACAGCTCCTCGTAGAGCTTCTCGCCGGGACGCAGGCCGATGAACGCGAGCTTGATGTCGATGTCGGGCTTCTTGCCGGCGAGGCGGATCATCTGCCGCGCCAGGTCGACGATCTTCACCGGCTCGCCCATGTCGAGGACGAAGATGCGGCCGCGCTGCTCGCGGCCGGCCGCGGCCAGCGCCGAGGCCGCCAGCACCAGCTCCACCGCCTCGCGCACGGTCATGAAATAGCGCTGGACCTCGGGATGGGTAACGGTGAGCGGGCCGCCCGCGGCGAGCTGGCGCTGGAACAGCGGCACCACCGAGCCGGTCGAGCCCAGCACATTGCCGAAGCGCACGGTGACGAAGCGCGTGCCTTCCGCCTTGCGCGATTCCTGCATGTCGAGCGCCTGGCAGATGCTCTCGGCGAGGCGCTTGCTGGCGCCCATGACGTTGGCGGGGTTGACCGCCTTGTCGGTCGAGATCATCACCATGGCGCGCACGCCGTGGGCGCGGCAGGCCTCGGCGACGAAGCGCGTGCCGAGCGCGTTGGTGAGCACGCCCTCGATCGGGTTGGCCTCGACCATCGGCACATGCTTCAGCGCGGCGGCGTGGAACACCAGCTCCGGCCGCTCGGCGGCGATGATCTCCTCGACGCGGCCGCGGTCGCGGACATCGCCGATGAGCACCTGGCGCGGCAGCGCCGGATGGCGCTCCTCGAGCTCGCGGTCGACGGTGTAAAGCGCGAACTCGCTGTTGTCGACGAGCACGAGCCGCGCCGGATGATAGGCAGCGATCTGGCGCACCAGCTCGCTGCCGATCGTGCCGCCGGCACCGGTCACCAGCACGCGGCGCCCGGCGATGAGCGCCTGCATCCCGGCGCGGTCGAGCACGGCTTGCGGCCGGCCGAGCAGATCCTCGATCGCCACCGGCTCGATCGACGGCTCCTCGGTGCCGGTGGCTTTGAACTCGGTGAGCCGCGGCAGCCGCGCCAGCGGAATGGTGAGCGCGTCGGCGGTGTCGAGCAGGCGGCGGACGACGGCGCCGTCGAGCGACTGGGCGGAGATGATCATGCGCTGCGGCCGCTCGCCGCGCCGGTCGAGCGCGTCGATCACCTGCGGCAGCTCGTCGATGGTGCCGAGGACCGGCACGCCGGCGATGTCGCGGCCGACGCGCGAGCTCGAATCCGCGATGATGCCGACGACGCGATAGAGCCGGTCCGGATCGCTCGCCATCTCGCGGATGAACATGGCGGCGCCGTCGCGGGCGCCGATGAGCAGCACCGGGATGCTATGGCTGCGGTCGGCGCGCTCCAGCACGTGGCCGATGCCGCGATCCTTGTAGGCGCGGTAGGCGAAGCGCGGGCCCCCGAGCAGCGCCATCAGCACCAGCCAGTTGATGAACGGCATCGAGCGCGGCAGCTGGTCGAGCCGGGTGAGGACGAACATCGCCGGGAAGAACAGCAGCATGACGATGGTCGCGGCGCGCAGCAGCGCCAGCATGTCCGGCAGCGACGCGTAGCGCCAGATGCCGCGGTAGAGCCCGGTCCACCAGAACACCGCGCCGGCGATCGCGATGAAGGAGAGGTCGTAGACGGCGAGCAGCCGCCAGGAATAGTCGCCGAGCGTGTCGCCGACGCGCAGATAGAATGACAGCAGGAAGGACAGCGCCGCCATGACCAGGTCGTGGCAGAAGGCGGCATTGGCCCGATTCGAGCGGAAGATCATGGCTCGCTCACGATGCGCCGGACGTTAGAGAAGCCGTATCCCGGCGGCAACAGGAAAAGCGGTCGCGCCGCGGCCGGCCCCGGGCTAGAAAGGAGCGCCTTGACGCCATGCTTTTCGTCGCCGGCAAGCTCTTCTGGGCCCTCGCGGCGCCCGACAATCTGCTGCTGTTGCTCCTGCTCGCGGGGCTGCTGGCGCAGGCGCTCGGCCGTCGGCGCGGCTATCGCGTTGCGCTCGCCGCGGCGCTGGCGCTGCTCGCGGCGGGGATCTTGCCGATCGGCCAATGGGCGATTGGGCCGCTCGAGGGGCGCTTTCCGAACCCGGTGCTGCCGGCGCATATCGACGGCATCATCGTGCTCGGCGGCGCGGTCGAGCCGAAGATCAACGCGCACGGGCAAGTGGCGCTCGACGGTGCGGCCGCGCGGATCACCGAGGCGCTGGCGCTGGCGCTGCGCCATCCCGAAGCGAAGCTGCTGCTGAGCGGCGGCGACGCCTCGCTGTTGCCGCGGCCGCGCGAGCGCGAGGCCGACGAGACGCGCCGGCTCTTCATCGAGCTCGGCGTCGCGCCCGGGCGCATCCTGGTCGAGGACCGCTCGCGCAACACCTTCGAGAATGCGCTGTTCTCGCTCAAGGTCGCGGCGCCGAAGCCGGACGAGACCTGGGTGCTGGTGACTTCGGCGTGGCACATGCCGCGCGCCGTCGGTTGCTTCCGCGCGGTCGGCTGGAAGGTGCTGCCCTATCCTGTCGACTACCGCACTGAGACCGATCCGCTTCCCGACTTCGAGCTGGGCAAGCAGCTCGCCCTGCTCGATGTCGCCGCCAAGGAGTGGGTGGGGCTCGTCGCCTATCGGCTGCTCGGGCGCACCGACGCGCTGTTCCCGGGGCCGTAGCCGTCCCGGCGCCGGCGGCTTATCATGCCGCCGTTTCTCTTCAAGGCGTCGGAGCCGCCATGTCCGACATCAACGTGCTCGCCATCCAACGCGTCAGCGCCGCCGATCGGGCGACGATCGCGGCCGTCGATCCCACGGTGCGGCTGACCGATGCCGGCGGCTGGTATGACGGCGAAATCCGCACCACCTGGCCGGCCTACGCGACGGCGCGTTTTCTCGCGCCTGACGCCATGGGCGCGGGCACGCGCGCGGAGCGCGACCGGCTGCTCGCCGAAGCCGAGGTGATCCTGGCGGGTTGGCCGTTTCCGCTCGATCTCCGAGCGCGTGCGCCGCGGCTCAAATGGCTGCACCAGCGGCCCGCCGGCGCCAGCAACCTGCTGCTGGGCGACCTCTGGAGCAGCGACGTGGTGGTGACGACCTCGCGCGGCCTCGGCAATACGCACGCCATCGCGGAATACGCCGTGGCCGGCATCCTTCACTTCGCCAAGGGCCTCCACCGCGCCGCTGTCGACCGCGGCGCCGCCGCCTTCGATTTCCGCGCCTATCGGCCGCTGCTGCTCGACGGCAAGACCGCCTGCGTCGTCGGCGCCGGCGGCATCGGGCTCGAGGTCGGGAAGCTCTGCGCCGCGCTCGGCATGCGCGTCATCGGCACGCGGCGGCGCGCGCCGGCCGAGGGCGAGACGCCGCCGCCCGGCTTCAGCGCGCTCGGCGGCGCCGCGGCGCTCGACCGCTTCCTGCCGGAGAGCGACGCGGTCGTCATCTGCTGCCAGTGGACGCCGGAGACGACGCGCCTCTTCGACGCGCGCCGCTTTGCGGCCATGAAGCCTCAAAGCATCCTCGTCAATGTCGCGCGCGGCGAGATCGTCGACGAGGACGCGCTCGTCGAGGCGCTCCGCCGCAATCATCTGCGCGGCGCGGCGCTCGACGTCTATGTCGGCGAGGTCGAGCGGCCGCCGTCGCCGGCGCTGTGGTCCGATCCGCGCGTGCTGATCACGCCGCACATCTCCGCCGCCAGCGACGAGGACCGGCATGGCGGCATCGATCTCTTCTGCGAGAACCTCCGCGCCTACGTTGCCGGCCGGCCGCTCAAGAACGTGATCGACTGGGAGCGGGGGTACTAGGAGCCTGTCCGGGAAATAGCATGGGCCTGCGACATCGTCCTTTGTCGTCCGGCTAGGAGCGAGGAGCGCGGCGATGTCGTAGCATCGTAACCGACGAGCGACGAGGTCCGGGCGGCAAAGGACGATGTCCCTCCGGGTTGCACGAGGACGGGGCGCTGCCGCGTCGCTCGGCCTTGCCGATGCGCACGGCATCGCCTGCGGCCTCGCTCCTAACATCGCCCCGTCCTCGTGCAACGCAGGCCCATGCTATTTCCCGGACAGGCTCCTAGGCCCGGCGGCAGATCCAGGCTCCGGCCGCCAGGCGCGGCAGCCATTGAGGAAGAGGTTGACGCAGTCGTCGGCCCAGCGCTCGAGCTCGGCTTCGCTCATCGCCAGGCCGAGGCCGAGCGCACGGCGCTGCGGCTGCGTGATCACCAGCTGCATGAATTGCGCGGCGGCGAATTCCGGGCGGTCGAGAGTGAGGCGGCCGGCGCGGGCCTCGCGCTCGAGCAGGGCGGCGATCTCGCGGACCGCCTCGGCTCTGGTGCCTTCGCGCGCGGCAATGGCGGCAAGCTCGGGGAAGCGCTGCGCCTCGGCGACGAGCAGCCGGCTCAGCGCGAGCGCCATGGGCGCCAGCGCGGCGCGCAGCATCAGCCGCGCCAGGCGCCGCAGGATGTCCTCGAGGCTGCCGCCTTCGTAGAGCGGCGTGCCCGCCGGCGGTCGCAAGCGCTCGATGATCCGGTGGACGACGGCGGCAAAGAGCGCCTCCTTGTCGGCAAAGCGGTGATAGAAAGTGCGCTTGGAGATGCCGGCGCGCTGCGCTACCGCCTCGATGCTGGTGGCGCCGTACCCCTCGGCGAGGAAGAGCGCGCTGGCGGCGTCCAGGATCCGCTCGCCGAGCAACGCCGCCGCCTCGCGCGACGGCCGGCCGCCACGGCGTGGCGCCGCCTTCGCGTCCGCCGCGCCGTGGCCGGTTACCAGCTTGGCCAAATCACCATCCCGAGACAGAAACCGCCAGATCGAGGCCGTTTAGCGGCCGTAGTAATAGCCCGGAGGCGGCGCGTAATAGGCGGCCGGCGGCGGCGCGTAGGTATAGGCGGGGGGCGGCGCATAGTAGCTCGGCGGCGGCGCGTAATAGGCCGGGGCCGGCGCATAGACCGGCGGGGCCAGGGCGCGCACCGGCGCGGTGAGGATCGTGGCGGCGCCGACGACGGCCGCGGCTCCCAGCGCCGCCAGACCGAAGATCGCCCCGCCATGGTGATAGCCGTGGGCGGAGGCTGGCGCGATCGGCGCGGTGGCAAGCGCGACGGCGGCAGACGCCCCGATCAGCGCGGCTCTGAAGTTCATCATGACCAACCCTCCTCAAGGCGTCGCGGCTTGCGACGATGCAGATATAGCATCGG
>DASQSR010000011.1:0-9199 GCA_035642295.1 Allostellaceae bacterium
AGTGGTAGAGCGGGATCGCGAGCAGCGCCGCCGGCACCACGCTGATGGCGACGCGGATGAGGCTCATGGCAAGCAGCGACAGCACCCATTCGTAAGGCCTGAGCGGGCTCACGAAGAGATGGCCGAGATTGCGCGACCACAGCTCCTCGAGAAAGGACATGGAGACGCCGAGCTGGCCGCGGAACATCACGTCCCACAGCATCACCGCCGCCAGCAGCACGCCGCCGGCGCGCGCGACATAGGAGCTGTTGGTCATCAGGAACTGGCTGGTGAAGCCCCACAGCACCATGGAGATCGCCGGCCAGTAGACGAGCTCGAGCGCGCGCGGCCAGGAGCTGCGCAGCAGGAAGAGATAGCGCAGCAGCATGGCGCCGATGCGCGCCGGCGAAAAGTGGCCGCTCACTGCGCCGCCGCCCGCCCTCTGCCATCGCCCGCGCGGGCGATGTCGAGGAACACCTCCTCGAGCGTGTCGCGGCCGTAGCGCTCGATCAATGCGCGCGGGCTGCCGCGATCGACGATGCGGCCATGGCGCATCATCATCACCTCGGAGCAGAGCCGCTCGACCTCGCCCATGTTGTGCGAGGCGAGCAGGATGGTCGCGCCGCTGCGGCGCTGGTAGTGCTCGAGATAGCCGCGCACCCAGTCGCCGGTGTCGGGATCGAGCGAGGCGGTGGGCTCGTCGAGCAGCAGCAGCTCCGGCTCGTTGAGCAGCGCCTTGGCAAGCGCGACGCGGGTTCGCTGTCCCGCGCTCAACTTCCCGGTTTGCCGAGCCAGGAATTCGCCGATGTGCAGATCCTCGGCAAGCGCGTCGATGCGCCGGTCGAGGTGCGGGACGCCGTAGAGGCGGCCATAGACGACGAGGTTCTGGCGCACGGTGAGGCGATGCGGCAGGTCGACGTAAGGAGACGAAAAGTTCATGCGCGGCAAAACCCGGTAACGATGCCGCAACATGTCCTCACCAAAGATGCGGATCTGCCCGGCGGTTGGCAGCAGCAGGCCGAGCAGCATCGACAGAGTCGTGGTTTTGCCGGCGCCGTTGCCGCCGAGCAGCGCCGCGGTCGCGCCCGACGGCAGGGCGAAGTCGAGGCCGTCCACGGCGAGGGTTTCGCCGAAGCGCTTGCTGAGCGCCGATACCTGGATGACGGGATGAGACACGCAGCACATAATGGCGTAATCCACCAGCGAGGCAATGCTGGAGCGTCCGACGCCGGCCTGCCGCCGCGTCGCGGGGCGCACGGAGGCGGGCGATGACCGACGCCACGCAAACCCGCGCCCGCCTGCGGCCACAGGACTGGCTGCGCAACGACGCGGCGCCCACCTATAATGGGGCGAGCGCCTGGCGCCGGCCGGAGCCGCGCCGGTGCGAGCGATGCGGAGGCAGGATGGAGTTCAGCGGCCAGGCGCCGCGACTAGCGCAACGACCGGGCACCGACGTCTCGGTCAGCCTCAGGATGCTCGTGCTCATCCGCTGGGTGGTGGTGGCGGGGCAGGCGGCGACCATCCTGCTGGTGCATTACGGGCTCGGCTTCATCCTGCCGATCAAGGGCGCGCTCGCCGTCGTCGCCACCTCGGCGGCGCTCAACATCGCCGCGAGCTGGCCGCGCCGCGCCTCGCCGCGGCTTGGCGATCGCGAGGCGTCGTTCTATCTCGCCTATGACATGCTGCAGCTCGGCATGCTGCTGTTCCTCAGCGGCGGCCTGCTCAACCCGTTCGCCATGCTGATGCTGGCGCCGGTGACGGTCGCCGCGACCATCCTGTCGCGGCGCAGCGTGCTGCTGCTGTCGACGCTCACCGTGGCGGCGATCAGCATCATCGCGGTGTTCCACCTGCCGATGCCCTGGCGCGACGCGCCGCTGCCCTCGCCGCCGCTCTACATCTTCGGCGTCTGGACGGCGCTGGTGCTGGCGACGGTGTTCATCGCCGGCTACACCTGGAACGTCGCCGAGGAGGCGCGGCGCATGCGCGACGCCTATAGCGCAACGCAGCTGGCGCTGGCGCGCGAGCAGCGCGTCTCGGCGGTGGGCGGCATCGCCGCGGCGGCGGCGCATCAGCTCGGCAGCCCGCTCGCCACCATCGCGGTCGTGGCCAAGGAGCTCGTGCGCGACCTGCCGGCGGACAGCCCCTATGCCGAGGATGCGCTGCTGCTGCTGAGCCAGAGCGAGCGCTGCCGCACCATCCTCGCCGATCTCGCGCGCCAGCGCGACGCCGAGACCGGCTCGCCCTTCACCACGCGGCTGCCGTTCTCGGCGCTGGTCGAGGCGGCGGGCGAGCCCTATGGCGTCGACGCCAAGAGCGTGCTCTACACCACCGCCGCCGGGCGGGACGCCGAGGCGCGTCCGGTGGAAGAGCCGCTGGTGGCGCGCAGCCCCGAGATCATGCACGGGCTCGGCAACCTCATCCAGAACGCGGCGCAGTTCGCCCGGTTGGAGGTCGACGTCACCACGACCTGGAGCGAGGACACGGTGGCGGTCGACATCGTCGATGACGGGCCGGGATTCCCGCAGGCGGTTCTCGCCCGCATCGGCGAGCCCTATATTTCCGGGCGCAGCGGCACGGCGGAGGAGCATATGGGCCTGGGCATCTTCATCGCCCAGAGCCTGCTCGAACGCACCGGGGCCCGGGTCAGCTTCGGCAATCTTCCCGATGGCGGCGCGCAGGTCGTCGTCGAATGGCGCCGCGGCACGCTCGAGGGGGTCGACAAGGTCGTGATGAAAGAGGTGCTCTAGCGATGAACGACGCGCAGCCCCCCGCCAGCCTGCCTTCGGCCGTCGAAGGCTGGCCCGATGCCGAGCGCAGCCTGCTCATCGTCGATGACGACGCGCCGCTCTGCCAGCGCCTCGCCCGCGCCATGGAGCGCCGCGGCTTCATCGTCGCCACCGCCGACAGCGTCCAGTCCGGCATTGCCGCGGTCACCACCAACGCTCCGGCCTTCGCCGTGGTCGATCTCCGCCTCGGCGACGGCAGCGGCCTCGAGATCGTCAAGACCCTGCGCAAGGCGCGGCCCGGCGCACGCATCGTCATGCTGACGGGCTATGGCAACATCGCCACCGCGGTTGCGGCGGTGAAGGCGGGCGCGCTCGACTACCTGCCGAAGCCGGCCGATGCCGATGCGGTGGAGCGCGCGCTGCTCGCCAGCGAGGCGGCGCTGCCGCCGCCGCCGGAAGACCCGATGTCGGCCGACCGCGTGCGCTGGGAGCACATCCAGCGCGTCTTCGAGCAATGCGACCGCAACGTCTCGGAGACCGCCCGCCGCCTCAAGATGCACCGCCGCACGCTGCAGCGGATTTTGGGGAAGCACGCGCCGCGGAGCTAGGGGCGGCTTCCTGCTCCGGCGCTGCCAGACCGCGGCCTGAAATCGCGCCGGCCCCGGAGACATCCGTGATCACGGCCGCGTGTTGTCTTTCGCCGCACCGTTGCCGGGGCTGGCCGTGGCGCCGGTGACGCGGGACAGGATATCGGCGCCGGCATCGGTATCCTTGAAGGCGTCGAGCGCAGCCCCAAGGTTCATCGCGCCCGCCGGCGTGAACATATCCATGACGGAGCGAACGCCCGAGACGGGACCGCTGCCGGTGGTGGCGACGATCTTGACGCCGGCCGCCTGCAGCGCCTTTGCCGCCTCGATACCGACGGCCTGGCCGGCCTTGATCTGCTCGATGGTGAGGAGATAGCGCTGATAACCGTCATTGCCGCCGATCTCCTTCGCCAAGGCGATCTGCGAGTTGACGGGCGCCATGAGCCGGGCCTGTTCGGCGCTGCCTTCGGCCTGGCCAATGGCGAGCTTGCCTTCGGCGCTGCGCCGGGCGGCCTCGAGCGACCCATCGGCCTCGAGCACGGCTTGCTGCTTGCGGCCTTCGGCGGTGGTGATGGCGACCGATTTCTGCGCCTCGGCATCGATCGTCGCGCGTTGCTTCGCGGCCTCGGCGGCGATGATCGCGACTTGCTTGGCCTGATCGGCGGCAACCACCTCGGCCTGACGGGTGATCTCGGCCTGCCGGACGGTATTGACCAGGTTCACGGCCATTGTCTTCTCGGCGGTCCGCGCCTCCTCCTCCTTGACCGCCTGCTGAGACTGCTGGTTGCGGATGCCGATCGCCTGATCGCGCTCGGCGGCGCGCAGGCCGACCGCCTGCTCCGACTCGCGCTTGCGGATCTCGATGGCCTGCTCCGCCTCCACTTCGGCAACTTCCGCGGCGCGCCGGTTCTCGGCGACGGCGATGCGGCTCTCGCGCTCGATCAACGACTTTTTCTTGGCCATGATGTTCTGGATGGCCTTTGAGTCGTCGGCATCGCGGATGTCCATGAGCTCGATGCTCTTGACGGACTGAATGCCCCATTCCTTGAGCTGGGTGTCCACCTCCTGGGTAAACATCGAGCCGAACTTGCTGCGGGCTTCGAGGATTTCCTCGATCTCACTCGACGCCAGGATGGCACGGAGCGCGCCCTTGAGGATGCCTTCGAGCTGCGGTTGCAGATCGTCCATGGTGGTGATGCGCTGGGAAGCGACGATCGGATCCGTCACCCGGAAAAAGGCGATGATATCGACATTGAAAGGCACCCGGCCCTTGTCATAGGCGGGATATTTGTCGAGGTTGAGCTGGAAGACCGAGACCGGCAGCTTCGAGACGCGGACGCCGATCATCGGCACCCAGGCGGGCCAGCGGTAATAGACGTTGCCGGCCGGCTGGTCCTTGCCGTAACCGGTGGTGTTCTTCACTCCCTGCACGACATGAATCTCGGCGGTGCCGACGACGATGCGGAAGAGCATCGGCAGGAAGACGAATTTCACGAAGACCAGCGCCAGGACGACGATGACGGCGACAGAAATCAAAAATCCGGTCATAAAAGCTCTCCCGTGCTTAGAGGGAATCGATCTCGCGCTTCAGGTTCTCGGTCGGCTCCTTGAGCGCTTCCTTGACCTTGCGGTCGCGCTCGAGCCGTCTCGATTCAAAAAGGCCGACAGTGATGAAGCCGCCCAGCACCAGGAGACCGATGACGATCAAGCCGATCGCCAAGCCCGGTGAAAAGCTGTCCATTGCCGGCTCCCTGTCGACGCGGGGTTGCGTTACGCAATGCCACCACTTGCAAAATCATCTGGTTTGGATTCCGCCAGAACGCGCGCGCCACTTTCTTCTCTTGAAGAAAAGGCTGCAAGCTTACGGAGCCGCGCGATCTCAGAAATGACGATAGATAATCGTCAATTGGCCGATTTAGGGCGGCCATGATCGTTAATTCTTGAAGCCGAGGGTTCTCAACTTCGAGCGGCATTTTCGCGGCCCACCGCCCCATAAGGGACCGTCGAACCGCACAATAGCACTTGTTGCGTCAGGCACCTAGTTCCGGAATTTTACCTTTTGCCACCTGTCATCTTCGGTCTTTTTGCCAAATCCAGCCCCGCGTGGAACGAGCCTCAGCGCCGCGCGCCGAACACGTCAACTCAACTCACGTCAGTTCTGTCGATCGCGACTTCTCTTCGCCAATCGCTGCGCGGCATTTTCATCGGCCACCTTGGTGAGGGTTGGCCAGAACAGAGTGGAAAGGCGCCGGCCCAGATACACGGCCAGGGGAACACTGATGGCCAGCACCGGCGCAATGATTCCGGTCCGAAAACCTAACCTGTGCGCTACGAAAATCCCTCCAAACAAGAGCAGCAGATATGCGGTGAGTGCGATCCCCCAAATTCTCGTATGTACACGTATTTCTTCGTCAGACCACCTGGTTGGGATCTCTCCCAACAAGTAGCCAAACCACCACGGAATCATGCTTGCTCCGCCAGAAATCGATCACGCCCTGACCGTGCGGGCGCTCAGAGCAGCTTGCCGGCGTAGCCGCAGCGGCGGAGATGGGCGATGAAGGAGGGGGTCAGGGCGCCGCTTCCGTGGGCGAGCTGATGCAGATTGAGGTCGCCGCCGTAATTGAACTCGAGCAGCACCGGGCCTTGCGGGGTCAGCGCCACGTCCCAGGACTGAGTGCGCACGCCGGGGAAGAGGGTGGCGGCGGCAAGCGCGGTCTCGCAAATCTCCCGCCAATTCGGAATCGAGAGGCCGACGAGCGAGGCGCCGGTCACGGGATGGCTCTGGTGCTCGGCAAGATGCGGCCCGAAGCCGGAGACGACGCGGCTGATGCTGCCGGTGTCGCGCGCCAGCGCGCCCAGCATGTTGCCGCGGCGCCAGTAATTGTCGGCGACGTTCTCGCCCGAGGGAATCTTGATGACGGCGCTCTCGATTTCCGGCCTCGTGTCGGAATAGAGGATGAGGAAGCGCACCGAGGGGACCATCGGGCCGAAGGCTTCGGCGGCGAAGTGCGCCGGCGCGAGGCAATCCTGGAAGAGGTAGCCCACCTTCGACAGGGCGGCGAGGTAGTCGGCGACGTCCTCGGCCGAAACGCGCTCGCCGCCGAACAGCTCGACGTCGCCGGCGAAGGCGCCCATCAGCTTCAGCGCGCCGATGCTGAAGATGCCGTCGATCGGCTTCAGGAACAGCGGCCAGTCGCGAGTCTGCTGCAGGAACGCGGCGGTCTCGGCCTTGCCGGAAAGCCGGCAGGGATAGCCGCCACGCGGCCGCTCGCCGGAGACGGCCCGCGTGTTGGGAACCGGCAGGCCGGCGCCTTTCACGGTCGTATAGAACAGCGCCTTGTCGTCGACGACGGCGAACCAGCGCGCATCATTGCAGCAATTGTGGAACGTCGTCTGGCGGTGCTTGCCGACGAAGCGGAGCGCCCCCTCCCTGTCGATGCCGGCGCCAAGGAGACCGAAATAGAGCGCCTCGTCGATGGTCAGCTTGCCGGGCCCGCGCACCGGCGCCAGCATGGTCATGATCGGCACGCGGCCGCCGCGCGAGCGCGCCGCCGCGCGCAGCGCCGCGATCTTGTCGGGCGCGGAAAGCCGCGGCGGGTCGAAGAGCGCCTGGCGCAGCGCGAGGTCGCGCGGCGCATCGAGCGCCTTTGGCGGGTCCGGTCGATCCGCCGGCCGGGCGAGAACGGGAGAGGCAGGGGCTGAGTCGGGCAAGGGGGTGCGCTCTGCTGCGGTGACGCAGGCCGAATTTTCGAGCCCTTGTCCTAACGCATTGCTAAGGCGGCGCGCGGCGTTTGCCGGGTTTCGCGTCAATTGCGCGCAAAAGACGCGACCTTGCGCCATCGCGGCGGCCGGCGGCAGACTGCCGCGGCGAGACGGCGCGGGAGGAGGGGCGATGGATCTGGAACTTGCCGGCAAGGCCGCGATCGTCACCGGCGCGAGCCGCGGCATCGGCCGCGCCATCGCCGTGGCGCTGGCGCGCGAAGGCGCCGATGTGCTGGCGGTGGCGCGCAGCGAGGCGCAGCTCGAGGCGCTGGCGGCGGAAGTGCATCGCGCCGGCAACCGCCGCGTCGTTCCGCATGTCGCGGATTTGCGCGAGCCGCGAGGCATCGACGGCGCCGTGGCCGCGGCGAGCCGCGAATTCGGCCGGCTCGACATTCTCGTCAACAATGCGGGAACGACCAAGCGCGGCGACGTCTTCGCCCTCGGCGAGGCCGACTGGCAGGAGGGCTTCGCGCTGAAATTCTTCGGCTATGTGCGGATGACGCGCGCCGCCTGGCCGCGGCTCAAAGCGAGCCGCGGCAGCGTCGTCAACATCATCGGCATCGGCGGCCGCACGCCCGGTGCGGAATTCGCCATCGGCGGCTCGGTCAATGCCGGGCTCCTCGCCTTCACCAAGACGATGGCCGAGATCGGCATCAAGGACGGGGTGCGCGTCAACGCCATCAATCCCGGCGCGATCGAGACCGACCGGCTGAAGCCGCGGCTCCAGCGCTATGCCGCGGAAAAGGGCATCGCGCTGGACGCGGCGCGGCGGCTGCTGGCGCAAGAGATGGGTGTCGAGCGCTTCGGCCGCGCCGAGGAGATCGCCGATGCCGTCCTGTTCGTCGCGAGCCCGCGCGCCCAATACCTGCAAGGGGCGCTCCTCGACATCGACGGCGGCGCGACGCGGACGCTCTAACGTCACGGGGGGGGCCATGCGCTATGAGCTTTACTACTGGCCGGAAATCCAGGGGCGCGGCGAGTTCGTGCGCCTGGCGCTGGAAGAAGCGGGCGCCGATTACGCCGATGTGGCGCGCGAGCGCGGCGGCACGGAGAAGATGGTCCGCCTGATGGAGGAGAAGAGGACGGCGACGCCGCCCTTCGCGCCGCCTTTCCTCAAGGCCGGGAAGCTCGTCATCGGCCAGACCGCGAACATCCTGCTCTATCTCGGCGGCGCGCTCGGCCTGGCGCCGGCGAGCGAGGCCGGGCGGCTCTGGACGCATCAGCTCCAGCTCACCATGGCCGATCTCGTCGTCGAGGCGCATGACACGCACCACCCGATCGCCGGCAGCCTCTATTACGAGGACCAGCGGCCGGAAGCGAAGCGCCGGGCGGAGATCTTCCGCCGCGAGCGCATGCCGAAGTTCCTCGACCATTTCGAGCGCGTGCTCGAGCGCAACCCGGCGGGCGACAAGCATCTCGTCGGCGCGCGGCTCAGCTATGCCGATCTCTCGCTGTTCCAGATCGTCGAGGGCCTCCGCTATGCCTTTCCGCGCGCGATGAAGCGCCGCGAGCGGCGGCATCCGCGCATCCTTGCGCTCCATGACCGCATCGCCGAGCGGCCGCGGATCCGCGCCTATCTCGCCTCGGAGCGGCGCATCCCGTTCAACGAGCAAGGCATCTTCCGCCGCTATCCCGAGCTCGACGAGGGGGCGTAGGGCATTCAGATTTACGTGCTGGATCGGCGGCTTCGTCGAGGACGAACGAGGCCGTGTACTCATAAACGAGCGGGATTGCGCAAGTACAAGTATATGTCCGGAATCATACCCAATGCCGACCGCCAAACGCTATCGGCCGGGTCTCGCTTTGACCCGAAGCTGTGTCGCGTGGTCCCCAGAAAGGCAGCGAATAAGCGAACGTTTGCGTCGCCCTTGGTACTTATCAATGCCTTAACGTAAACACGGCAGACTCAAATCTGTTGCTCGCAGGAAGACGCGGACAAAGATCATGGGGCCACGGCCACGCGGCTGCATAAACTATTCCCATTGAGATCTGCCCGGAGTCTAGCATGCATTTTGGGACCTACGCACTTTCGTTCCCGATCGGATCAGCGATTCTGTGGACCTTCGCCATGAACCTTTTCGGCATGGCGATGGAACATATACGGCCGGTACAGAAGATTCCGGTGCGGCAGCGCTTGCTCGGCAT
>DASQSR010000012.1:0-4459 GCA_035642295.1 Allostellaceae bacterium
TGAGCCCGGTGCACTGCGCCGGAGCGACAGGCTTGCGACAGAGAAAGGAGTCTCGATGAGGCATCTACTGGGCGGCGTCGCGATCGCCGCTTTGCTCGCCGCCGGCTTGCCGGCTGCGGCACAAATGTCCAGCACCGACCAGCAGGCGGCGCCGATGGAGCAACATCATCACGCGATGTCCGGCAAGCACGCGGCGAAGCGCGCCCATCACGCGCAGAGCGCGAGCAAGAAGCGCGCGTCCGAGGACAACATCGCCGAAGAGCTGAACCGCCGGGAGCTGGAGCGAATCGGGCAAGGTGGCGGCCAGGCGCCGGCGAGCGGCACGACCATGCCCGGCGCCGGCCAGCCGACGATGCCGGGGCACTGATCAAGGCAGGGTCTCGCTCCGGCTTCGGCCCGACCGGAACTTGCGTGTACGAGAGCGGAAGGAAAGCGTGAGGTGACGGCGATGGTGCCGCGCCTCGCTTCCTTCTGAGTCCGATTCCGCGATTTTGCTGGGATCCGACGCGGCCGGGTCACCCCACGGTTTCCATCCCGCCCCATCGGCGGCGAAAGGCGGCGCTTTCCCGGCGCCGTCGGCCGCCGTCGTTACCGGTGCTTGCCGATCCCTTCACGTTTCGGCAAGGTCTGCCGCTGTATCCGTTGTCCGAGGAAAAGTTCCGCCCGGCTTCGGAGAACGAAGAACGCACATGCAGAACCCGGCGTGGTGGCCCGGCGCCATCATCTATCAGATCTATCCGCGCAGCTTCTATGACAGCAACGGCGACGGAGTGGGTGACCTGCCGGGCGTCGCGGCGAAGCTCGACTATGTCGCCTCGCTCGGCGTCGATGCGATCTGGCTGTCGCCGTTCTTTCTCTCGCCGATGCGCGATTTCGGCTATGACGTCGCCGATCACTGCGCCGTCGATCCGGTGTTCGGCACGCTCGAGGATTTCGACCGCCTGCTCGGGCGCGCCCATGCCTTGGGCCTCAAGGTCATCGTCGACCTGGTGTGCGGCCATACCTCCGACCAGCACCCCTGGTTCCGCGACAGCCGCAGCGACCCTCGCCATGCGCGCGCCGACTGGTACGTCTGGGCGGACGCCAGGCCCGACGGCACCCCGCCCAACAATTGGCTGTCGGTGTTCGGCGGCTCCGCCTGGAGCTGGGAGCCGCGCCGGCGCCAGTACTATCTCCACCATTTCCTCTCGAGCCAGCCCAGCCTCAACCTGCGCCACCCGCCGGTGACGGAGGCGCTCATCGAGGTGGCGCGCTTCTGGCTCGAGCGCGGCGTCGACGGCTTCCGGCTCGACGCCATCGATTTCCTGCTGCACGACGCGACGCTGCGCGACAACCCGCCGCGCGCGCTGGCGGGCGGCGCGATGCCGGCAAAGCCGTTCGCGCTGCAGCATCACCTCTACGACATGATGCAGGGGGAGCTGCCGGAGCTGCTGCGCCGGCTGCGCGCGCTGGCCGATTCCCGCCCCGGCACGCTGCTGCTCGGCGAGGTGTCGAGTCAGGACGGCGCCTATCGCCGCATCGAGCGCTACACGGCCGGCGATGGGCTTCACCTTGCCTATACGCTGCGGCCGCTGCGCGCGGGCGATGCCGGCGAGGCGCTCAACGCCGCGCTCGGCGAGATCGCCGCCGCGGGCAAAGGCGAGGGCGTCTGCTGGGCCTTCAGCAACCACGATGTCGAGCGCGCGGCGAGTCGCTGGGGCGCCGGCGGCAAGGACGGGTCGCCCAATGCCGCCAGCGTCAAGCTGCTGATGGCGCTGCTGCTGTCGCTGAAGGGCGCGCTCTGCGTCTACCAGGGCGAGGAGCTTGGCCTCGGCGAGGCAACGCTCGCAGCCGAGCATCTGCGCGATCCCTTCGGCATCGCCTATTTTCCCGAGTTCCGCGGCCGCGACGGCAGCCGCACGCCGATGCCGTGGGACCACGACGCCGAGCATGCTGGCTTCACCGACGGCGATCCCTGGCTGCCGGTGCCGGCGACGCATCGTGCGGCCGGCGTTGCGGCGCAGGAGGCGGATCCGCGCTCGCCGCTCCGTGCCTGGCGCCGCCTCGTCGCGTGGCGGAACGCGCATCCCGCGCTGAGCCGCGGCGAATTGACGCCGCTCCCGCTGCCGGCGCCGCTGGTGGGGTTCACGCGCGCCACCCCGGAAGAGCAGCTGCTGCTGGTGTTCAATCCCGGCGCGCACGCGGTCCGCTTCGACCTGGCGCCGCTGCCCGAGCTGACGCCGCTTGACGGCCACGGCCTTGCCGCGCTCGTCGATGGCGATCAAGCCGTGCTGCCGCCTTACGGCGCGCTCATCGCCGCGGTCGAGCCGGCCGCCGCTGCCGCGGCGCCGAAGCGCGCCGCCGGCTGAGCTGTCGCCGCGCTCGCCCCCGCCTCGCTATAGTAAGGCCGGGCGGAAGCTCCGCCATCGGGAGCGGTGCGGGATGACGGTCTTCACCATCGGCCATTCGACGCGCGACATCGGCGCCTTCATCGCGCTGCTGCAGGGCGCCGGGGTCGATGGCGTTGCCGATGTGCGCCGGTTTCCGTTCTCGCGGCGGTATCCGCACTTCAACGGTGAAGCACTCGCCGGGTCGCTCGCCGCGGCGGGGATCGGGTATCGGCACTTTCCGGCGCTGGGCGGGCGGCGCGGCCCGGCGCGCGACGGCGAGTCGCGGCATACGCTGTGGCGCGTGCCCGCGTTTCGCAACTATTCCGACTACGCCGAGACCCCGGAGTTCCGCGCTGCCTTCGCAGCGCTGCAGCGCCTTGCGGGCGAGCGGACCGTCGCGGTGATGTGCGCCGAGGCGGTGTGGTGGCGCTGTCACCGGCGCATCATCGCCGACTACCTGATCGCCGCCGGCTGCAGCGTCGATCACATTCTCGACGGCAAGATCGAAGCGGCGGTGCTCACCCCCGAGGCCAGCCCTCAGCCCGACGGGAGCATCCTCTACCGGACGCCGAGCCTGCTTTAGAGTCGGGTGAAACGGGTGCGCGCGGATGGGGCGCGCCGCGGCGAGCCTCTAGGAAGCGGCGCCGCGGCCGCGGGCGAGCTTCTCGCTCTCGGCCAGAGTTTCGCGCAGCGCCTGGTCGGCCTGGCAGGTTACCTTGACGAAGGCGCGCATGAAGCTGTCGCTGCGCGGCAGCTGGAACAGCGTCTCTTCCTCGCCGTCCTCGCTGGCGCGGCCGGAGACCACGACGACCGCGTCGTGCGGGGTCAGGATGACCTCGGTCAGCGCCACGCCGGGACCGGTGACATATTCGACGACGCGCTGCCGCTCGCTCGTGCCGGGCTCGCGCAGGATCGTCATGCGGTAGGGGTGGCGGCTCGCCGCCGCTTCGATCAGTGCCCGGGTAAAGGGGCGCAGGAAAGTCTCGTCGAACCCCAGCAGAGCGGTCGGCTGCTCGTTGGTCGCGCCTGAGCGCACTTCCAGCGTCGCCCAGAGCGAGGCGCGGCCGCCGAAATAGTCGACCGAGGCGAGGTCGAGATTGAGCGAATCGATCGGTTGCGGCGAGGTGATGGAGCGGCTCGACAGGAAGGCGAAGCAGGCCGGCTCGCGCTTCAGCGACAGGGTCGTATTGGCTTCGAGATTGCGGTCTGAAAGTGCGTTTTGGGGATCCATCATCGCCAACCCTGCACTGAGTAATGAGCCCTGCGTCGCTTGAACCGCAGTCTCCACCATCCTGGTTAATGTTTGGATAACATGGGATGCGTCGGCTTGCACGGATTTTGCGAAACTTTTCCGCGCATTTCTGCCGACCTAAGTAACCGAAACGGTTTCATTGAAAAGGGCAAGTGAACGCACAAAGGAAGCGAAGCATTTGAGAGAAATGGCAACCAATTCTTAAGATTCGCCGACCAAGATCGACTGCACCCCCGGGAGAGGATAGGCAACATGAGTTCCTTGGTCGAGACCATCAGCACTGCGCTCGCCGCGGTGGGACCCGCGATGGAATCGCGCCTGCGCGAGCTGTTGGCGGAGTTCGGCGAGCTCAACCTCGATGAAGAGGATCGCCTCTCGGCCGTGGCCACCGTCATCGCCACCGCTGCCTCGACCCATCACCGCCGTCACAAGGCGGTTTATCTCGAGGCGGTCAGGACCTGGGCGCTGGAGATTGCCGGCACGCTCGCGCCGGCGCCGCTGCGACTGCCGGCGATGCCGGTTGCGGGTCCGGTGGAGGAAGGCGCGGAGATCCTGATCGCCGGCCTCGATGCGTTGATCGACTCGATGAATCAGGCCGGGGTCTCAGTCCAGGATCGCCTCGTCGCCGAGCTCGCCGTCGTCGCCCGGCTGCTGGGCGAGCATGACGCCAACACCATCCACATGACCTTGATGACGATCGGCGAGAGCCTCGCCCATCCCGACTACCAGCCGGGCGAGCTCGTCGAGGTGCCGCTGCGCCAGGCGGTGCAGCCGCTGAGCCGCGACGTGCGGCTCGAGGCCGTGACGCCGCGCGGCGTCGCCTGACACGTCCCCATCG
>DASQSR010000013.1:0-5564 GCA_035642295.1 Allostellaceae bacterium
CGCTATGTCCCGACCTCGGTGCGGCAGATCGCCGGCGAGGACAGCGCGACCCTGGTGCGCGGCGAGGACCGCTTCGGCCATTTCGCGCCGGAGCCCGCCCCGCCCGCCGATCTCGATCCCGCCATGCTCGCGCTGCATCAGCGCATCACCGAGCGGAACGCGCAGATCCTCTATCGCGGCACCGGCGTCGCGAGCTTCAACGATCCGCGCGGCGTCGGGCTGAGATAGTGGGCACGCCGCGCGGGCGACTTGGTTAACGCGCGATAAATAATTCCATTCGCGAGCGAACTTCCGTAGTCTCCTGCCGATAAGCGTCCGGGAGCGGCAATGCCGCGCAACGGGCCGGCCACAGGGAGGAGCGCCATGCCGCAAAATTCCGTCGTCGACGTTGCCGCCCTCATCGACCGGCACCGGGTCGGGCGATTTCAGCTCGTGGTGGCTTTCCTCTGCGCGCTCGCCGTGTTCATGGACGGGTTCGACACGCAGATGATGGGCTATGTCCTGCCGGCGATCGCCAAATCGCTGGCGATCCCGCCGGCGGCGCTGACGACGATGGTGGTGAGCGGGCTGATCGGGCTGATGCTGGGCGCGCTCGCCTTCGGCATCGTTGCCGACCGCGTCGGGCGCAAGGCGGTGATCCTATTCTGCCTCGTCGTTTTCGGTGCCGGCATGCTGCTGACGCCGAGCGCTGCGTCGGCGTCGGGCCTGATGGCCTGGCGCTTCGTCACCGGGCTCGGTCTTGGCGGCGCGATGCCGCTCGCCATCGCGCTCACCGCGGAATACGCGCCGCAGCGCAGCCGCGCCACGGTGGTGATGACGATGTTCTTCGGCTTCTCGCTGGGCGCCGCGGTCGCGGGCTTCGCCACCGCGGCGCTGGTCGTGCGCTTCGGCTGGCCGGCGGTGTTCTATGTCGGCGGGACGCTGCCGCTCCTGCTCGTTCCGGTGTTGGCAGCGGCGCTGCCGGAATCGATCCGGGTGCTGGCGCTGCGCGGCAGCGAAGGCGCACGGGTCGCGCGCCTCCTCAACCGCATCGACCCCGCGGGCGGCTACAGCGACCAAACGCGCTTCGTCATCACCGAGGAGCGGCAAGGAGGCGTGCCGGTGCAGCACCTCTTCCGCGAGCGCCGCGCGGCTTCGACCGTGCTGCTCTGGATCATGTTCTTCATGAACCTGCTCTGCATCTTCTTCCTCGCCACCTGGCTGCCGACGGTCATCACCAGCCGCGGCCTGACCCTGGGCTTCGCGGCGATCGCGACGGCGATGATGCAGATCGGCGGCTGCACCGGCACGCTCTGCTTCGGTCCGCTGGTCGATCGCTTCGGCGCCTTCGCCGTGCTCGGCCTTACCTATCTCGGCGCGGCGCTGTTCATTGCGCTGATCGGCAGTGTCGGTGCGCTTCCCGTGCTCATCGTCGCCACCACCTTCGGCGCCGGCTTCTGCGTCGTCGGCGGCCAGAATGCGATGAACGCCCTCGCCTCGACGCTCTACCCGACCTACATCCGCTCCACCGGCGTCGGCTGGGCGCTCGGCATCGGCCGCATCGGCACCATGGTCGGATCGGCGCTGGGCGGGCTTCTCGTCGGGCTGCACCTGCCGATACCGACGGTGTTCGCCATCACCGCGGTGCCGGCGCTCTGCGCCGCCGCGGCGAGCTTCGCGCTGGGCCGCGCCGAGCGGCGGCGGCACGCAGCCAACGGTCCTGCCTATGCGACAAGCGGCAGTGCCGCGGCGGAGTAGAATCAGGACGGCGGCACGGACGGATAGGAAAAGGGGATTAGGGAGATCGGAGGAGATAAGGGGATGTGCTTTTTAAGCCATCCCCAAATCCCGGATCATCCCCGCATCTCCTTTGCGTTCGCGGCGGCGCCCGAAGGGCCGCGGCGGCGAGACATTTGCTCGCGGTCAGGCCAGCGGCTTCAGCGCGGTCTGCTCGACATAGGGGCGAAGCAATGCCTCGGCGTTCTTCTGCGCGGCGGCGACCGCGTCTTCCGGCTTCGCCTTGCCGGAGAGCACGGCTTGCACCTGGTCTTCCATCGCCTTGCGCACCGCGACCGTGTTGTAGGTGTCGAACCAGGGCACGGCAAAGCGAAGCTGATCGAGGGCCACCTTGGCGTCGGGATATTTTGCCAGGTACTGCTTCATCTCGGGCAGGTCATAGGCGGCCTTGCGCGGCGCGAAATAGCCGGTGAAACGGCTCCATTCGCCGGCGATCTCGGGGCTGGTGAGCCAGTTGATCAGCGTCCAGGCCGCGGCCTGGCGCTCCGGGCTGTTGCCCTTGGGCAGGATCAGCGAGGCGCCGCCGATCGGCGCGGCGTTGCGCATGCTGCGCGGCAGGAAGGCGACGCGATAGGGCTTTTTCATGTTGTCGCGCACGAAGCTGAGCGAGCCCGTCGACAGCACCATCATGCCGGTGCGCCCGGCAAAGAAGGCGCTGGTGCAGGCATTGGCGTCGGAAACGCCGGGCGGCATGGCCTTGGCCTGGTTCACCAGCGTATCGAGCAGCCGCAGCGCGCCCAGCGTGCTCGGCGCGTCGTAGAACACCTCGCCGCCGTAATCGTGATTGAAGTACTGCCCGCCATTGGCCATGGCGAGGCCGCTGGTGACCCAGCCGCAATAGTCATAGGTCCCGGGGAACATCAGCCCCCAGCGCTGGCCCTGGCCGCCGGAAGACTTGGCGAGCGCCTTCGCCGCCGCCACCCATTCGGTCCAGGTCGTCGGCGGCGCGTCGGGATTGAGGCCTGCATCCTTGAAGGCTTCGACGCCGTAATAGAGAAGCGGCGTCGAGTTCTGGAACGGGATGCCGTAGATCTTGCCGTCGATCACCGCATTGGGCTTCAGCGCCGGCCAGAACGCATCGAAATACTGCGCCGGCGTCTGGCCTGCCTTCGCGATGATCGGGTCGAACGGATCGACTTCGCCGTTGATCACGTATTCGCGCACGAAATTGGCCGACATGATGACCGCGCCGGGCGGCTTCCCCGCCTTGATCGCGGCGCGGGTCTTCAAGTTGGTATCGTCATAGCTGCCGGTGTAGACGGCGGTGACGGTGACCGTGCTCTGCGACCCGTTGAAGCGGTCGATCAGCTCTTTCATCTTGTTGGCGAGCATTCCCTGAACCGGGACCGGAAAGAACATCTCGATCTCGGTGCGCTCGGCCGCCTGGGCGATGCCGGAGAGAGCGGCGGCGGCGGGAATTGCGATGGCCGCGCCGATGGCGCTGCGCCGGGTGATGGGGTCCATGGTCCTGCCTTTCATTTGATGCCAGAGAAGACGAAGGAAGAGACGAAGCGCCGCTGGAAGATCAGGAAGACGACCAGCAGTGGCGCAGCGACGAGGAAAGTCCCAGCCGCGACCACGCCCCAGGCGGAGCCGGCCTCGGCGCCGGACGCGAAGGAGGCGAGACCGACGGTGAGCACCTGGTTGCGCGGCGACGAGACGGCCATCAACGGCCAGAGAAACTCGTTCCAATGCGCGGTCAGCGACACGATGGCGAAGGCGACGAGGCCCGGCCGGGCGAGCGGCAGCAGCACGTGCCGGATGACGGCCGCGATCGAGGCGCCGTCGAGCATCGCCGCCTCTTCGTAATCGCGCGGAATGGCGCGGAAGGTCTGGCGCATGAGGAAGACGCCGAAGGCCGAGGCGAAATAGGGCGCCATGACGCCGAGCAGCGTGTCGTAGAGATGGAGCGACACCAGCGTCGCGAGGTTCGGCACGATCAGCAGCGGCGGGATCAGCAGGAGCTGCAGCAGAAACGCCGAGAACAGCAGGTCCCGCCCGGGAAAGCGAAGCCGAGCGAAGGCGTAGCCGGCCATGCTGATGGTCACCAGCTGGACGATCAGAATGCCCCCGCACATCAGCACCGTGTTGAGATACCAGAGCGGGAAACTGCCGCTCTTCCAGGCTTCGGCGAAATTGCCGAGGCCGAAGGGGCCGGCCGGGGTGAGCGAGGCGATATCGGCGGGAACGCCGGGGCGCAGCGATGCTACCGCCATCCAGGCGAAGGGCACGGCCCACAGCAACGCCGCAGCGCAGATCCCCAGCAGTGACAGCAGGCGCGCGTCAGCTCTCATAATGCGTTCCGCGCTCGATCAGCCGGAAGGAGATCAGCGACACCGCCAGCAGCACGGCAACGCTGACCACCGTCGCCGCCGCCGCAAGGCCGAAATCATAATTCTGCGCCGCCTGCTGATAGATGTAGTAGAGCAGCAGATTGGTGGCGTCGGACGGGCCGCCCAGGGTCAGCGTCACGATATGGTCCACCTGGGTCAGCGCATTGAGCAGCGCCACCGGCACGACGAAAGCGAAGGTCGGGCCGAGCATCGGCAGGGTGATGCTGAGGAGCCGCCGCCACGGACCGGCGCCGTCGATCGTGGCGGCGTCGAGCAGGTCCTGCGGCACGCCGGCGAGGCCGGCGAGGAAGAACAGCATGTAGTAGCCGGTGTTCTTCCACACCGTGATGGCGATGACCGAGCCCAAGGCGAGGTCGGGATTGCCGAGCCAGTTGACCATGCCCAGGCCGAAGCGGGCGAGATAGAAATCGAGGAGACCGTCGCCCGGCAGGAAGAGGAAGCTGAACAGCGCCGCGGCCGCGACCAGCGGAATCAGCAGCGGCATCACGACGAGCGTGCGCAGGACCGCGTTGAGCCGGGTCGTCTCGCGCAGCCCGAGGGCCAGCGCCAAGGCCAGCACCAGGCTCGGCGCGATCGTGCCCGCGGCATAGACGAGGTTGTTCCAGGCGGCGCGGGTGAAATGCGGGTCGGCGAAGAGGCGCTGATAGTTGCCCAAACCAAGGGCGGTCTCGCCCGAGAAACGCCCGACCAGGAGCGATTGGCCGAAAACCCGCACCACCGGCCAATAGGTGAAGAGCAGCAGGAACACCAGCGAGGGCGCGAGCAGCACCGCCACCGGCAGCCACCGATCCCACCGGCGCCGCGACACCGCCGCAGGCGAGCGGAGCGGTGCCGGTTCTCTCATGCTGAGCGATGTCGCCACGCGCCGGTCTGATATCAGGCGTGCATGACAATTATATGACAGTTGCGAGACGCCGCCTTTGCGCGGCCGGCCTCACCCCCGCAGCGTGCGCCAGACCCGCTCGGGCGTCGCCGGCATATCGATGGCGGCGCCGCCCAGCGCGTCGACGAGCGCGTTGATGACGGCCGGCGGCGCGCCGATCGCCCCCGCCTCGCCCGCGCCCTTGATGCCCAAGGGATTGGTGCGGCAGAGAATGGGGTTCCAGCGGAAATCGATCGCCGGGACATCGCCGGCGCGCGGCATGGCGTAGTCGGTGAAGGAGCCGGAGAGCAGCTGGCCGTCCGCGTCGTAGACGGTGTGCTCGAGCAGCGCTTGCCCGATGCCCTGGCCGATCCCGCCATGCACCTGCCCCGACAGCAGCAGCGGATTGACCACGGCGCCGAAATCGTCGACCACGGTGTAGCGGAGAAGGGCGATGCTGCCGGTCTCCGGATCGAGCTCCAGCTCGCAGATGTGGCAGCCATTGGGGAAGGTCGCCACTTCCGGGGCAAACTCGGCCTCGCCGGCGAGCGGCTCGGGCGCGGCGCGCGCCA
>DASQSR010000014.1:0-9964 GCA_035642295.1 Allostellaceae bacterium
CAGACCGCTGCCACCGCCGATCGCGGCGCCGAGCGCCGGATTGCCGGCGGCAGCGCCGATCGCGGCGCCGGCGGCAGCGCCCAGCACCGTGCCCGCTGCCGCGCTGTTGACCGCGCTCGTCGTCGCCGCCGCGGCCGGCGAACCGTAGCCGATCTGCTGCGAGGCAAATTGCCGGCAAACGCCATCGTCCTGCTGGAACGCCTCGAAGCTCTTGCCTTGCGCGGGAAGCGCCATGACGCTCGGCCCGGTCGGCGGCGCCACGGCGCACGCACCGAGGGCAAGCGTTCCGGCGAGCAGCAGCGGACGACCGACGCCTATCATGATGGCTCCTTGGACCGAGGCCGCACGTCTTGCTCATATATAAGCACGCCATCGGCCGCCGGCCAATCGCGTGCCACCCCGCGCGCTCGGCTCTCGCGCAGATGTGAGAGCGGTCAATGAAGGGGCTGCGTCGCTTCGTCGAGCCAGCGTCGGGTCTCGGCATCGACCAGCGGCGCGAGCTCGGCGCGCACGCGCGCGTGATAGGCATCGAGCCAAGCGATCTCCCCGGGCTCGAGCAGCGCCGGCTCAACCAGCGCGCGATCGATCGGGGCCAAGGTCAGCACCTCGAAGCCGAGAAGCTCGCGCTCGCTTTCGCCGCGCCCGAGCGAGGTCACCGCGACGAGGTTCTCGATGCGGATGCCATAGGCGCCGGTCTTGTAGTAGCCGGGCTCGTCGGAGACGATCATGCCCGGCAGCAGCGGCTGCGTGCTGGGCACCTTCGAAATGCGCTGCGGTCCTTCATGGACGGCAAGGTAGCTGCCGACGCCGTGGCCGGTGCCGTGATCGTAATCGAGGCCGACGTCCCACAACGCGCGCCGCGCCAGCGTATCGAGCTGCGAGCCCGACGTGCCCCGGGGAAACCGGCAGGTGGCAAGCGCGATATGGCCTTTCAGCACGCGCGTGAAGCGATCACGCATCTCGGCCGAAGGCGCGCCGATCGCCACGGTGCGGGTGACATCGGTGGTGCCGTCGAGATATTGCGCGCCGGAATCGACGAGATAAAGCGTGCCGGGCTCGAGCCGCCGCTCGGTCTTGGGCGAGGCGCGGTAATGCACGATGGCGCCGTTGGCGCCGGCGCCCGAGATGGTGGGAAAGCTGAGATCGCGAAACAGCTCGCCGTCGCGGCGGAACTGCTCGAGCCGATCCGAGGCGGCGATCTCGCCGAGACCGCCTGTTGCCGCCGTCGCCGCGAGCCAGGCGAGAAACCGCGTCAACGCCGCGCCGTCGCGGCGATGAGCGCGGCGCGCGCCGTCGAGCTCGGCGGCGTTCTTGCAGGATTTCGGCAATTGGCAGGGATCGGCGGCGCGATGGATCTCGGCGCCGGCGGCCGCCAGCCGATCGAAGACCCAGGCGGCACTGGCGGGGTCGGCGAGGACGCGGCGATGGGCAGCGCCGAGCCGCTGCAACGCCTCGCCGAACGCCTCCGGCGGCGCCAGGCGCACGGCATTGCCGAGATGCTCTGCCAATCCCGGCATCAGCTTGCGCGCGTCGATGAAGAGGTCGACGGTGCCGTCGCGATTGAGAATCGCAAACGCGAGCGCGAGCGGCGTGTGCGGCACGTCGGCGCCGCGGATGTTGAGGAGCCAGGCGATCGAGTCCGGCTGGGTCAGCACGGCGGCATCGACGCCGTCGGCCACGAGCCGCTCGGCCAGCGTCTGACGCTTCGCTTCGGCACCGGCGCCGGCAAAGCTCAGCGCGTGCGGCACCACCGGGCCCAGCGGCGCCGGCGGCCGGCCAGCCCAGACGGCATCGAGCGGGTTGTCCTCGAGCGCCTTCAGCGCGCCGCCGGCCTTCTCCGCGGCGGCGCGATAGCGCTCGACCTCGATCGGCGTGTGGAGGCGCGGATCATAGCCAAGGATCTCGCCCGGCTTCAGCGTCGCCGCGATCCACTCGGTCGCGGGTTCCTCGGTGAGATGGCGCAGGTGGTAGAGCGCCGCCTCGACTTCCGCCTTTGCCTGGAGCGTGTAGCGACCGTCGACAAAGACCGCAGCGCTTGCCGGCAACACGATGGCGAGGCCGGCCGAGCCGGTAAAGCCGGTGAGCCAGGCGAGGCGCTGGGCGCAGAGCGGCACGTATTCCCCTTGATGCTCGTCGGCGCGCGGCACCAGAAAACCGTGGACGCCACGGCGCCGAAGCGCGCCCCGCAGCAGCGCCAGCCGTTCGGCCGGGCCGGGAGGCGGCGGTGCCGGTGCACCAGCGAGCTCGGCGGCGAGGGCCGCCAGGGCGGACTTCAGCTCGGGCGAGGGCTCGGGCGCGACGAGGCGCATCCAATCGCTCTCCAGCGCCGCCGGCGTCGCGGCGAGGACACCCGCCACCAGCGCCCGCACCGCGGCGGGATCGGAGCTCGAGCCATCGCGGCGCAGCAGGGCCGCCAAATCGACATTGCTGCTATGCAGCATAGGACCCGTCCGTTAACGAATTTTCCATTCCGGCCTCCTAAATAGAGGCTAAGGCGTGTCCGGGCGCTTCACAAGGGCAGCCCGGCGCCGCGCCGGTCGTCACGCCATGCATTGGTTGTAAAGCTGGGTTGCGGAGTTCCCGCTCCCTTATCCGGGCAAGACTACTTACCTATTGTGCAAGTGCGAAAAGAAACGTTCGCAGCTGCGTAAAGGAGTTTATAAAATGATGAACATTCTTGGCAATCTGCTCCATGGGGTGTCGACCTCGCTGTCCGGTTGGCGGCAGCGGCAGCGCGCCTATGCCGAGCTTGCCGCGCTCGATGACCGGTCGCTCGCCGATATCGGCATCACCCGCGCCGAGATCCCCTACGTGCTCTCACAGGGCGCGCGGGCGCGGGCGGAGCACGGCGCGCCGGCCAACAGCAACCTGCAGAACGCCGCCTGATCCGCCCGGCCAGTCCGGGCTTCGCGAAAATCCCGGCGGGCCGCCCGATGCGGCCGATGCCGGGATTTTTGCCGTCTGCGGCACCGACAGCGCTTGCCGTTGCCAGCGCCCGGGGCGATGGTGAGGCGAGCATGGCAGAGCGCCTCCATCGGCACGGGCACGGACATGAGCATGAGGGGCACGCGCATGGCGGAGTGCGGCCGGGCGCCGGCTTCGACGGCGCCCTGGCGCTCGGCCTCGCGCTCAATCTCGGCTTTGTCGCGGTCGAGGCCAGCTTCGGCGTCGTCGCCAACTCGGTCGCGCTGATCGCCGATGCCGGCCACAATCTCGGCGATGCGCTGGGCCTTGCCATCGCCTTGGCGGCGAGCCTCCTCGGCCGGCGCCAACCCTCGCATCGCTATACCTACGGGCTGCGCAGCTCGTCGATCCTCGCCGCTCTTTTCAACGCCATCGTGCTGCTCATCGCGGTCGGCGGCATCGTCGTCGAGGCAATCCACCGGCTGATGGTACCGGCGCCGGTGGCGAGCGGCACGGTCATGCTGGTGGCCGCGGCCGGCATCCTGGTGAACGGCGCGAGCGCCCTGCTCTTCCGCCGTGGCCGGCACAGCGACATCAACCTGCGCGCCGCCTTCCAGCACATGCTCGCCGATGCCGCCGTGTCGGTTGCCGTCATCGCCGCCGGCGCCGGCATTCTGCTCACCCAATGGCTGTGGCTCGATCCGGCGATGAGCCTTGGAGTCGCCATCGTCATCGTCGCCGGCAGCTGGCGGCTGCTGCGCGATGCCGTCAACCTGGCGCTGCTGGGCGTGCCGCCGGGCATCGACGCCGCGGAGGTGCGCGAGCATCTCGGCACCGTGGCCGGCGTCGTCGCGGTGCACGACCTCCATATCTGGCCGATGAGCACGACCGAGACGGCGCTCACCTGCCATCTCGTCATGCCGGCGGGCCATCCCGGCGACGAGATGCTGACCCTGCTCGCGCATGCGCTGCAGGAGCGCTTCGCCATCGACCATGCGACCATCCAGGTCGAGACCGGCGATCCCGATCATCCTTGCAAGCTGGTGCCGGATCACGTGGTATAGCCGAGGTGCGCCGTCGTGGCGCAGCGAGGTCTAGCCCGGATTTCCAGCGTGCCCGACACCGCCACCACCGAGCTCGAGGCCGTTCTCATTCTGCTGCTCGCCGCGATCGTGGCGGTGCCGCTGGCGCAGCGCTTCCGCGTCAGCCCGGTGCTGGGCTATCTCGCCGCCGGCATGATCGTCGGGCCTTTCGGCCTCGGCTTCATCCGCAACACCGGAGAAGCCGAGCAGCTCTCCGCGTTCGGCGTCGTCTTCCTGCTGTTCACCATCGGCCTCGACATGCCGCTGCAGCGCGTCCAGGCGATGTGGCGCTACATCTTCGGCCTCGGGCTGGCGCAGGTGGCGCTCACCGGCGGCGCCATCGGGCTCGCCGGCTATAGCCTCGGCCTGCCGCCGCCCGCCGCCCTGATCATCGGCTGTGCGCTCGCCTTCTCCTCGACCGCGGCGGTGTTGCAGCTCCTGGCCGAGCGCGGCGAGCTGGCGAGCCGCGTGGGCCGTGTCTCGCTCGCCGTCCTGCTGTTCCAGGATCTGGCGGTGGTGCCGGTGCTGGCGCTGCTGCCGCTGCTCGCGCCGGGGGCCGGGAGCGGCATCGGCACGGCGCTGGCGCTGGCGCTCGGCAAGGGCGTCGCCGCCATTCTCGTCATCCTGCTGCTCGGACGGCTGGTGCTGCGCCCGCTCTTCCGCTTGAGCGCGATGACGCGCATCCGCGAGACCTTCGCCGCCACCAACCTGCTGGTGGTGCTCGGCCTCGGCTGGGCGACGGCCGAGGCCGGCATGTCGATGGCGCTGGGCGCCTTCCTCGCCGGGCTGCTGCTCGCCGAGACCGAGTATCGCCACCAGGTGGAAGCCGACATCCTGCCGGTGCGCGGGCTTTTCCTCGGCCTCTTCTTCATCACCGTCGGCATGGTGATCGACACGCCCTTCGTGCGCCACCACTGGCAGGAGGTGCTGGCGCTGTCGGCCGTGCTGCTGGCGGCGAAAACGCTGATTCTGTGGGCGCTCGCCCGGCTCTTCCGCCTCGGCATGCCGCTGGCCGTCCGGACCGGCCTGCTGCTGTCGCAATGCGGCGAGTTCGCCTTCGTCGTCTTCGGCATCGAGCGGCAGCTCGGCCTCATCGACCGCGATCTCGCCAACATCCTCATCGCCACCGTGGCGCTCACCATGGCGACGACGCCGCTGATGGCCGTGCTCGGCCGCCGCCTCGCCGGCACTCTCAGGACGCAGCGCGCACCGGAAGCGGCGCTGGTGGCGGAAGAGGCGGCGGATCTTTCCGACCATGTCATCATCGCCGGCTTCGGCCGCATCGGCCAGATCGTCGGGCAGATGCTGACGAGCCAGCAGCTCCCTTACGTCGCGATCGAGCAGAGCGTGCCGCTGGTCGAGGAGAACCGGCGGCACGGCAGGCCGGTCTATTTCGGCGATGCCAGCCGCACCGAGCTGCTCAATGCGGCCGGCGTCGAGCGCGCCCGCGCCGCGATCATCACGCTCGACCAGCCCGAGGCGGCCGAGCGCATCGTCGCCGCGCTGCGCCGCAACCACCCCGATCTCCGCATCATCGCCCGCAGCCGCGACGCCGCGCATGGCCGCCGGCTGGAAGAAGCGGGCGCCAACGCCGTCATCCTCGAGGCGCTGGAGCCGGGCCTGCAGATGGGCGCCGCCGTACTGCGCGTCGCCGGCACGCCGCCGGCGGCGATCGATCACGCGCTCGACGTGCTGCGGCGCGGCATGGCGGCGTGAGCAGCGAGCGGCCCACCATCGCCGTCATCGGCGCCGGACTCGGCGGCCTCGCCGCAGCGCTGGCGCTGCGCCGCGCCGGCTTCGCGGTCGAGGTCTTCGAGCAGGGCGCGGGCTACAGCGAGATCGGCGCCGGGATCCAGATCGGCCCCAACGCGTCGCGCATCCTCCAGCGCCTGGTGCCGCCGGAGCGGCTCGCGCGCGACGCGGTGCGGCCGGTGGCGGTGCATCAGCGCCGCTGGCAGGACGGGCGCACGCTGCAGCACGCCCCGCTCGGCGACGCGATCGAAGCCGCGTTCGGCGCGCCCTACTACCACTTCCACCGCGCCGATCTGCTGTCGGCGCTGGCGAGCCAGTGGCCGCGCGAGCATGTCCATTTCCGCCATCGCCTGACGCGCCTTCGCGACGACGGCGAGCGCGTCACCGCGCAGTTCGAGAACGGCGCCGAGATCGCCGCCGATCTCCTCATCGGCGCCGACGGCATCCATTCGGCGGTGCGCGCCCAGCTCTTCGGTCCGGAGCAGCCGCGCTTCACCGGCTGCATCGCCTATCGCGGCCTCGTTCCCGCGGAGCGCCTCGCCCCGCTCGCGCTCGACATCGTCGCCGGAAACTGGATGGGCCCGGGGCAGCACTGCGTGCATTATTTCGTCTCGGGCGGGCGCGCGCTCAACTTCGTCGGCATTATCGAGCGCGACAGCTGGACGCGGGAATCCTGGACCGATCGCGGCGAGAAGAGCGATCTCCGCCGCGCCTATGAAGCCTGGCACCCGCAGGTGCGCGCCATCATCGAGGCGGTCGACGAGACTTTCATCTGGGCGCTCTTCGATCGCGCGCCGCTGCCGCGCTGGTCGGTGGGGCGGGTGACGCTGCTCGGCGATGCCTGCCACGCCATGCTGCCCTTCATGGCGCAAGGCGCGGCACAGGCGATCGAGGACGGCGCGAGCCTCGCCGCGTGCCTGGCGCAGCTCGGCGGCGCGCGCGCGATCGAGGCGCTACAGCTCTACGAGCGGCTGCGCCGGCCGCGGGCGACGCGGCTGCAGGAGCTGTCGCGGCTCAACAAGACGCGCTTCCACCTGCCGGACGGGCCGCGCCAGCAGGAGCGCGATGCGGAGATGGCGGTCAACGGCGACCGCTCGATCCCGGCGATCGCCTGGCTCTATGCGCATGACGCCGGCGCGGTCGCGGCGACGTAGCCCCGCTCCCTTACTCCGCGGGCTCGGTTTCCTTGATCTCGACCTCGGCGGCATCTGCGGGCGCGGCGCCGGCCCAGGGATGCTCGGAGACGTCGAAGACGACGCCGTCGGGACCGCGGAACTTGGTCTCGTAGAAGGAATTGGCGGTGTTCGCGTCCGCCTTCATGATGCAGGGCGCGCCCATCGCCTCGAGCTTGTCCGCATAGGCGCCGAGGTCGTCGACCAGCACCCCGAAATGATGGATGCCGACATAGTCGAGGCCGCGGCCGAGCTGGTCGATGTTCTGGAATTTCAGAATGGCGAGGTTGAGGGTGCCGTCGCTGAGATAGAAGCCCCAGGCGATCGCCGTGGGCGAATTGGGCGTGCCGACGCGGCCTACCTCCTTGAAGCCAAAGGCCGCTTTGTAGAATTCCGCGGTCTTGACCGGATCATTGGTGGCAAGCGCGATGTGGCGAAGCTTCGGCATGAGGTCTCCTCCGCGGCTCGTTTCTCCCCCTGGCGCAGGATCATACCACAAAGAACAGCAGCGTCAGCGCGATGAGCCCGGCCGCCCAGCAGTAATAGGCGAAGGGGTCGAGCGCCTCGAAATCGTGGCGGCGGAAATAACGCATGAGGAAGGCGGTGCTGAGCCAGGCGGTGACGCCGGCGACGAGGCCGGCGATCCACACCGCGGGGCCGAATGCCGCCGCCACCTCGGGGCGGAAGAGATGCGGCACTTCGAGCACCGCGGCGCCGATGATGATCGGCGTTGCGATGAGGAAGGAGAAATGCGCCGCATCGCGGTGATGAAAGCCGCGGAGCAGCCCGCCGACCATGGTGGCGCCCGAGCGCGAGATGCCGGGAATGAGCGCGGTGCTCTGCCAGAGGCCGATGACCAGCGCCTCGCGCCAGCTCATCTCGCTGAGGAGGCGCGTGCCGCTTTGGCGCCGCAGCCGCTCGCCGGTGAACAGCAGCCCGCCATTCACCATGAGAAAGAAGGCGGCGACCGCCGGCGAGCCGAACAGGTTGCGGAAGAACTTCTCGAACAGGAAGCCGAGGATCACCGCCGGAACCGTGGCGACGATGATGAGCCAGAGCAGGTGCCATTGCGTCTTGCGCTCGGCGACCGGTCCCTGGCCGAAGAAGGCGAGCACCAGGGCGAGCCAGTCGCGCCAGAAATAGAGCAGCAGCGCCGCCGCGGTGCCGAGATGCAGCACGACCAGGAACGGCAGGAAGGCCGGGCTGTGCTGGTCGATCGTCCAGCCGAGGAGCCGCGGCAGCACCACGGCATGGCCGAGGCTGCTGACCGGGAAGAGCTCGGTCACGCCTTGCAGCAGAGCGAGCACAATGGCCTCTAGCGTCGTCATTCGTCCTCGCGCAGCGGTGGAAACCTCAGAGTATCGCGCGCCAGCACCAGCGTGTGCCAGCCCCCGCGTCGAATTCGCCGCACCAGCCGCAGGCGGCAGGCGCGATGCGCGGCGAGAACCGCCGCTTCCTGGCGCGCGAGCAGTCCCGAGAGCACGGCGATGCCGCCCGGTGCCAGTGCCCGCGCCAGATCGGGCGCCATCCTCATCAACGGCCGCGCCAGGATGTTGGCGAAGACGAGATCGAAGCCGCCGCGTGGCCGGAGCCCCTGATATCCCGCCCCGCGCCCGACCTCGATCAGCGCGCCGACGCCGTTCACCGCGGCGTTCCCGGCGGCAACGCGCACCGCCTCGGCGTCGATGTCGCGCGCCCGCACGCGGCGGCGCCAGGTCTTCGCCGCCGCCATGGCGAGGATGCCGGTGCCGGTGCCCATGTCGAGAACGGCGTGCCGCGGCCCGCGCCGCGCCAGCGCGTCGAGCGCGAGGAGGCAGCCTTGCGTCGTCGCATGCTCGCCGCTGCCGAACGCGGTGGCGGCGTCGATGACCAGCGCGATCGCGCCGGCCGGAACGCGCCCGCGGTAGTGCGAGCCGTGAATGAAGTAGCGTCCGGCACGGAGCGGCGGGAAGCTCGCCTGGTTCTGGGCGAGCCAGTCACGCTCGGGCAGACGCTCGATGGCAAGCGCGGGCGGCGGATCGTCGCGCCCGGTCCAGAGCAGCGCGAGGCTCGCCTCGATGAGGCCGCGATCCGGCGGCGCCGATGCCAGCCCCTCGACCTGCCAGGCGCCGCCCGGCTCGATCGCGAAGAAGCTCACCACCGGAGCGACCCCCTGGAAGGCGTCCGCGACCAAGCTTGCGGTCTCCGCATCGATCGCCTCAGCGGCAACGCGCCAGACGCCCGCTCCGCTATGATGCTGGCCGCGCAAGGCTCATCCCCCCTTCTTTCATCGATCGGGCATGCCGGCCTTGCGCAACCCGTCGGTGACCCTGTCCGCTTGGGCGCGAAACGCCGGATCGTCCGACGGAATCTGGGCCTCCCACTCGGTAATGGTCCCGTTCTTGCCGCCGGTCAGCACGAGATAGCGCTTGAGCGCGGTCCCCGCTTCGACCTCCCGCCCCATTTGCGCCAGCGCCGCGGCGAGCAAGGCGTGCGGGATCGACCATTCCGGCGCCGCGACAACCGCCCGTTGCAGCCAGTCGACCGCTTCCTCGTAGCGGCCCAGCAGTACCAGCGCCAATCCCTTCTGGAAATAGAACAGGAAGAGCTGGGGATCGCGCGGACTGAGCCGCATCGCCGTGTCGGCATAGCCAACCGCCTTATCCGCCCGTCCGAGGTAGATATTCGCCGTGCTGAGAGTGGTGTAGGCCGAAACGAAGGCGGGGTTGAGCTCGAGCGCCTGCTCGGCCTCCAGGATGGCCTCGTCGAACCGCTTCTCGGCCAACAGCACCTCGGCCTTGGCCGCATGGGCGAAGTAGGCGTTGCGGTCGACCGCCAGGGCGCGCGAGACGAGCTCGTCCGCGTGCCGGATGTCGGCGTCGCGATCGCTGCTCTGCAGCTCGAGCACGCGTTCGATGGTCCCGACGGCGAGAAGCGAGAGGGCGCGGACGTTGCGCCCATCGATCCGCAGCGCCTGCGCACAGAAATCAAGCGCCGCCGCCTGTTCCTTGCTGCCGCGCGTCGCATCGGTGTAGCCGGCGGAGCAGCGCATCGCCAGATCCTCGGCAGTGAGGT
>DASQSR010000015.1:0-4224 GCA_035642295.1 Allostellaceae bacterium
GGAGGAAATCCAGGGTTGCCGGCGACTCGGCGCCGCTATTTCGCCAGCGGCGCGCTGGGCGTCGCCGGCGGAGCGGGCTTTGCCGGAGCGCCGGAGGTGGAGGGCGGCGCCGGGGCGGGCGCCGGCTGGCTCTGCGCCGGCGGCGAGGTGAGCAGCGTGTCGGTCGCCGGCTGGCGGTTGCCGGCAAGATAGGCGAGCGCGAGGCTGGTCAGGAAGAAGCACCCCGCCAGGATCGCCGTGGTCCGCGTCAGCAGATTGGCCGTCGAGCGGCCGGACATGAAGCCGGACATGCCGCCGCCGCCCATGCCGAGGGCGCCGCCCTCGCTCTTCTGCAGCATGATCACGCCGATGAGCGCGATGGCGAGCATGAGATGGATGACAATGATGACGGTGGTCATGGCGGTGCTTGGCTGGGGAAAGGCGCTTTCTAGCGCGTCCCTCGCGCGAATGCCAGACCGCTACGCTCCTAAGCCGCCGCTTCCGCGATCGCCCAGAAATCCGCGGCGTCGAGGCTGGCGCCGCCGACCAGCGCGCCATCGACATCGGCGATCGCCAGCAATTCGCGCGCGTTCTGCGGCTTGACCGAGCCGCCATAGAGCAGCGGCACGCTTTCGGGCGCCGCGACCTTGCCCCTGAGCGACCGGCGCAGATGCGCATGGACCGCGGCAATGTCGGCCGCGACCGGGGTCCGCCCGGTGCCGATCGCCCAGACCGGCTCGTAGGCGATGACCAGCGCGCCGGCGCCGAGCCCGTCGGGCAGCGAGCCGTCGAGCTGCCGCGACACGACCTCGAGCGTCCGCCCGGCATCGCGCTCCTCGGCGCTCTCGCCGACACAGAGGATGGGGATGAGGCCCGCTTCGCGCGCCGCGGTCACTTTGGCGCGGATCAGCGCGTCGCTCTCGTGATGGTCGGTGCGCCGCTCGGAATGGCCGAGGATGACATGGCTGCAGCCGGCGTCCTTCAGCATGGCGCCGCTGATGTCGCCGGTATGGGCGCCCTTTTGCCGCGGGTGGCAGTCCTGGCCGCCGAGGGCGATGCCGCTGCCGGCAATGGCCTCGGCGACGAGCGTCAGCAGCGTCGCCGGCGGGCAGAGCAGCAGCCCGGCGGGCAGCACACCCGCACGGGCGCGGCGCGCCAGCGCCTCTGCCAGTGCCACGCCGTCGGCCCTGAGGCCGTTCATCTTCCAGTTTCCTGCGATCAGCTTGCGCATCGACCGCCGCCTTGTTCTGAGCCGGCTGCTCCTAGCACACTCCCGCGCCCGCGGGCCAGCCGCCCTTGCGGGGCAAGGCGCGCCGCCTCTATCATCCGCGCCATGTGCGGCGCCGGGCTTGGCGCCCCCTCACCATAGCTGCCGCCCATGCTGCAAGCGATCCGCTCCCGAGCCTCGTCCGTCGTCGTCAAGATCCTGTTCGGCGTTCTCGTCATCAGCTTCGGCGTCTGGGGCATCGGCGACATCTTCCGCAACCGCGGCAGCGACACCACCGTCGCTACGGTCGGCGACCGCAAGATCGACGTTCAGACGCTGAACCGGGCAGTGCAGCAGGATGCCGAGCGCTGGCGCCAGGCGCTGCGCGGCGCAACGCTCGACAACGAGCAGTTGAAACAGCTCGGCATCGTCGATGGAGCGCTGCAGCGCCTGATCGACGGCCAGCTCACCGAGCTCGAGATCGACCATCTGGGGCTCGACGTCAGCGACGAGACGATCGACACCCTGGTCCGCGCCAACAAGGCCTTCCAGAACCCGCAGGGGCAGTTCGATCCGGCCCTCTATCTGCAGTTCGTCGCGGCGGAGCACATGACGCCGCAGCAGTTCAAGGCAGAGCTGCGCCGGGACATCGCACAGCAGAATCTTGACGACGCGCTCGTCGCCGGCGTCAATCCGCCGCCGGCGCTGGTCGACACGCTCTACCGCATGCGCGGCGAGAAGCGCACCGCCGAGGCGGTCGACCTGCCGGCGAGCGCGGCGCCCGATCCCGGCACGCCGGGCGACAGCGAGATCAAGGCTTACTACGACAAGCACAAGGACGATTTCCGTGTGCCGGAGCAGCGCAGCTTCACTCTTGGCACGCTGCTGCTCGACGACGTCGCAGCCGCGATCAAGGTGCCCGACGACACGCTGCGCCAGGACTACCAGAATCGCCTCAACGAGTTCCAGGCACCGGAAGAACGGCATTTCGAGCAGATCCTGCTCCCCGACGAGGCCAAGGCGAAGGCGGCGCAAGCGGCGCTCGCCCAAGGCAAGGATTTCGCCACCGTCGCCAAGGACGTCGCCGGCGCCGCGCCCGATACGCTCGATCTCGGCTTCTTCAAGGCGGCGGATCTGCCGCCGCAGCTGGCCACGCCCGCCTTCGCGCTGAAGCCGGGCGAGACGACGCCGCCCGTCCACGACGCCCTCGGCTGGCACATCCTGCGCCTCGTCGAGGTGAAGGCGGCCGCGACGGAGCCGTTCGATGCGGTGAAGGACAAGCTGGCGAAGGAAGTCGCGCGCGATCAGGCCGGCGATCAGCTTGCCAAGAGCTACGACAAGCTCGAGGACGCGGTCGCCGGCGGCGCCACGTTCGCCGAGCTGGCACAGCGCTTCGGCCTCAAGGTGACGAAGGTCGGGAATGTCGACGCCAATGGCCAAGGCAGCGACGGGAAGCCGGTCGAGCTGCCGGTCTCGAGCAGCGACATCCTCAAGACCGCGTTCAGCACCGATACCGGGCAGATGAGTCAGCTCGATGATCTCGGCGAGAATGGCTACTACCTGCTGCAAGTCGACAAGGTGACGCCGGCCTCGGTGAAGCCGCTCGACCAGGTGAAGGCCGAGGTGATCCAGCGTTGGCAGCAGGAAAAGCGCGACGACGGCCTCGCCGCCCTCGCCAAGCAGATCGCCGACGAGGTGAAGTCCGGCAAGACGCTCGACGCGATCGCGGCCGAGCGCAAGCTCACCGTCTTCACCACGGAGCCGCTGAGCCGCTCCGGCGGCGATTCCAAGGTGCCGGCGACGCTGGTCGCGAGCCTCTTCAGCGCCAAACCCGGCACCGCGGTCTACGGCAAGGGGACTGACGGCTATGTCGTCGCCGTGGTCAAGGATGTGATCGCCGCCGACCCGGCGAAGGACGCTCAAGGGGTGACGCAGTTCGCCGACCGCCTGGTGACCCCGGGCATGCGCGATGATCTCCTCGCCGAGTTCGATCAGGCGCTGCGCGACCGCTACCCCGTCAGCATCGACCAGTCCACCGTCGCGCGCGCCTTCTAGCGCCATGCAGCCCGCCTAGCATGCAGCTCGCTCCCGGCTTCGACGCGTTCAGCGCCGGCTACGGCGCCGGCAAGCCGGTGCTGGTCTGGACCTCGCTGGTCTCGGATCTCGAAACGCCGGTTTCGGCGATGCTGAAGCTCGCCGATGGCCGGCCGAACAGCTTTCTCTTCGAATCCGTCGAAGGCGGCGCGGCGCGCGGCCGCTACTCCTTCATCGGCTTGAAGCCCGACCTGATCTGGCGCTGCCGCGGCGACAAGGCGGAGATCAACCGCAAGGCCCGCTTCGATGCCGACGCCTTCGTGCCGGCGCCGGGCGGCGCGCTCGCCAGTCTCCGCGCGCTCATCGCCGAATGCCGCGTCGAGACGCCGCCGCCGCTGCCGCCGATGGCTTCCGGCCTCTTCGGCTATATCGGCTACAACATGGTCGCGCTGATGGAGCGTGTGCCGGATCGCAATCCCGACACGCTCGGCATCCCCGACGGCCTCTTCCTCCGTCCAAGCGTGGTCTGCATCTTCGATACGATCGCCGACCGCGTGACCTTGGTGACGCCGGCGTGGCCCGAGCCCGGCATTTCCGCCGCTGCCGCCTATGACCGGGCGCAGGAGCGCCTCGCCGACGTCATCGCCGATTTCGAGCGCAGCCTGCCGCATCGCCGCGAAACCGCCGAGGCGATGCAGGAGCTGCCGCCGCCCGAGCCCAACATGACGCGCGGCGACTGCATCGCCATGGTCGAGCAGGCGAAGGAATACATCCGCGCCGGCGAGATCTTCCAGGTGGTGCCGTCGATGCGGCTGCGCGTCCCCTTCCGCCTGCCGCCTTTCGCGCTCTATCGCGCGCTCCGGCGCCTCAACCCCTCGCCTTTCCTGTTCTTCCTCGATTTCGGCGGCTTCACCGTCGTCGGCTCGAGCCCCGAGGTTCTGGTGCGGCTGCGCGACGGCAAGGTCACGATCCGCCCCCTCGCCGGGACGCGGCGCCGCGGCACC
>DASQSR010000016.1:0-8554 GCA_035642295.1 Allostellaceae bacterium
CAGCGGCGGCAGGCGCCGGTCTTGCCCCAGCCGGCGCGGGCGCCTTGGCCGCGCCTTGCGACACGGCGGCGACCGGCGCCGGCTTTGCCGCGGCGGCGACCTTCGCCGCGCCTTCGCCGATATTGCCCAGCACGGCGCCCACCGCGACATTGGCGCCCTCGGGCGCGAGGATTTCGCTGAGCGTGCCGGCGGCGGGCGCGTTCACCTCTAGCGTCACCTTGTCGGTCTCGAGCTCGACCAGCGGATCGTCCATGGCGACCGCGTCGCCGACCTGCTTGAGCCAGCGCGCGACGGTCGCCTCGTTCACCGACTCGCCCAGCGCGGGCACTTTGATCTCGGTGGCCATTCCGTTCCCTGCTCCCCCGAATTCAGGTGATCGACAGCGCCTCGTCGACGAGCTTCGCCTGCTCGGCGTTGTGGCGCTTCAAGAGGCCGGTCGCCGTCGCCGCCGCTTCCGGGCGGCCGACATAGCGCGCCCGCCGCGACTTCCCGCCGAGCTCGACCAACACCTGTTCGATGCGGCGGTCGAGGAAGGTCCAGGCGCCCATATTCTGCGGCTCCTCCTGGCACCAGACGACCTCGGCAGCGCGATAGCGCCCGATGGACTCGGCCAGCGCCTTCGCCGGGAACGGATGCAGCTGCTCGATACGCACCAGCGCGACGTCGCGGATCTTGCGCTCGCGCCGCGCCTGGCGCAGGTCGTAATAGACCTTGCCCGAACAAAGCACGACGCGCTTCACCTTGTCATCGGGGACGAGCGCGTCGACCTCGTCGATGGTGCGGCGGAAGAAGGTGCCGGGCCCCATCTCGGCGAGGCTCGACGGCACCTCGGGATGCCGCAGCAGCGATTTCGGCGTCATGATCACCAGCGGCTTGCGGAAGTCGCGCCGCATCTGGCGGCGCAGCGCATGAAAGTAATTGGCCGCGGTGGTGAGGTTGCAGACCTGGAGGTTGTCCTCGCCGCTGAGCTGGAGGAAGCGCTCGAGCCGTGCCGAGGAATGCTCCGGTCCCTGCCCTTCGTAGCCATGCGGCAGCAGCAGGACGAGCCCCGACATGCGCAGCCACTTGGCCTCGCCCGAGCTGATGAACTGATCGATGATCACCTGCGCGCCATTGGCGAAATCGCCGAACTGCGCCTCCCACAGCACCAGGGCATGCGGATCGGCGAGGCTGTAGCCGTATTCGAAGCCGAGCACGGCGCCCTCGGAAAGCGGGCTGTCGATGATCTCGAACGCCGCCTGGCCGTCGCGCACGTGATTGATCGGCACATAGCGCTCTTCGGTCTCCTGATCGACCAGCACGGCGTGGCGCTGCGAGAAGGTGCCGCGGCCGGAATCCTGGCCGCTCAAGCGCACGATAGTGCCTTCGGCGCAAAGCGTGGCAAAGGCGAGCGCCTCGCCGGTCGACCAGTCGATACCCTCGCCGCTTTCGATCGCCTTCTGCTTCGCCTCGAGCTGACGGGCGATCTTGCGGTTCAGATTGAAGCCCTCGGGCACGGAAACCAGCGCGCGGCCGACATCCTTCAGCGTCGCGATTTCGACCGCCGTCTCGCCGCGGCGAGCGTCGCCCGAAGCGACCTTCATGCCGCTCCAGGCGCCTTCGAGCCAGTCCGCCTTGTTCGGGCGGTAGCTCTTGGCCGCCTCGAACTGGCTGTCGAGATAGGCCATGAAGTCGTTCACCATCGCCTCGGCCTCGGCCTCGGTCACCACCCCCTCGGCAACGAGGCGCTCAGCGTAGAGCTGGCGCGTGGTCGGGTGCTCGGCGATGGCGCGGTACATGATCGGCTGGGTGAAGGCCGGCTCGTCCGCCTCGTTATGGCCGTGGCGGCGATAGCAGAAGATGTCGACGATGACATCCTTCTTGAAGCGGTGGCGGAACTCGGTGGCGATGCGCGCGACATGCACCACCGCCTCGGGATCATCGCCGTTCACGTGGAAGATCGGCGCCTGGATGACCTTGGCGACATCCGAGGGATAGGGGCTCGAGCGCGCATAGGACGGGCTCGTGGTGAAGCCGATCTGGTTGTTGACGACGACATGGATGGTGCCGCCGCTGCGGTAGCCCTTGAGCTCGGACAGCTCGAGCGATTCCGCCACCAGGCCTTGCCCGGCGAAGGCGGCATCGCCATGCATCAGCAGCCCGACCACCTCATCGCGCGCCGCATCGCCGCGCTGGCGCTGCTTGGCGCGCACCTTGCCGAGCACCACCGGGTTCACCGCCTCGAGATGCGACGGGTTGGCGGTGAGCGAGAGATGGACGCGATTGTCGTCGAATTCGCGGTCGGTCGACGTGCCGAGATGGTATTTGACGTCACCCGAGCCCTGGACATCGGCGGGATTGGCGGGACTGCCCTGGAATTCGGAAAAGAGCGCCGCGAAGGGCTTGCCCATGACGTTGGTGAGCACGTTGAGCCGGCCGCGATGCGGCATGCCCAGCACCAGCTCCTTCATGCCGAGCTGGCCGCCGCGCTTGATCACCTGCTCCAGCGCCGGGATCAGCGCTTCGCCGCCTTCGAGCCCGAAGCGCTTGGTGCCGGTGTAGCGGCGGTCGAGGAAGCGCTCCAGCATTTCGGCGACGGTCAGTCGCTCGAGCATGGCGCGTTTGCCCTCGCGGGTGAATTCGGTCTGGTTGCGCGGCACCTCGATGCGCGCCTGGATCCACTGGCGCTGCTCGAGCTCCTGCATGTGCATGTATTCGATGCCGACATGACCGCAATAGGTGGCCTTGAGCGCCTCGAGGATCTGCCGGAGCGTCGCGGTCTCGAAGCCGAGCACGCCATTGACGAAGATCGGCCGGTCATAATCGGCCGGGGTGAAGCCGTAGGTGGCGGGGTCGAGATCGGGATGCGAGGTGAGCCGCACCAGGCCCAGCGGATCGAGATCGGCGAGCAGATGGCCGCGCACGCGATAGGCGCGGATCAGCGACAGCGCCCGGAGAGCGTCGAGCGTCGCCTGGCCGGGCGCAACTTCCGCGAGCGCCGGGGCCGCGGCGGACGCCGCCGCGATGTGGCCATTGCCATGGCCGTTGGCGATGACATGGCCGCGCGCCCCGCCCCAGCCCGGCCCTTCCAGCTCCTTGAGCACGGAAGGCGCCTCCTCGGCGAGGTCGGCAAAAAAGCTGCGCCAGCTCTCGTCGACCGCGGCAGGGTCTTCGAGCCAGCGGGCATAGAGTTCGGCGATGAAGGTGGCGTTGGCGCCGTTCAGAAACGTGGCTTGGTCCAGTTGCGGCATGGTGATCCGACCGTAAGTGCCGGGCGTGAAAGGGCGTTGCCCCTTTCCGCCGGTGCCGGCACGCCTAGAGATGGGATTTGGCGGCCGAAAACCTAGCCCGGCAATGGTTCATGTCAGGTTTACAGAAACCGCCCGTCTGCTCCCTCGCCCGATCGCGTCCGGCCGACTTAAGCCTTTGTTCCAGCCTGGATTTTCTTGGTCGCCTCGACCAGGTTGCGGACCGCGGCGACGGATTTCTCGAACATGGCGCGCTCGCCGGCGTCGAGCGCGATCTCGACCACGCGTTCGACGCCCTTGGCGCCGATCACCACGGGCACGCCGACATAAAGGTCGCGGACGCCGTACTGGCCGGTGAGCCAGGCGGCGCAAGGCAGCACCCGCTTCTTGTCGCGGAGATAGGATTCCGCCATGGCGATGGCCGAGGAGGCGGGCGCGTAGAAGGCGGAACCGGTCTTCAGCAGGTTGACGATCTCGCCGCCGCCGCCGCGCGTGCGCTGCACGATCTTGTCGACGCGCTCCTGGGTCGTCCAACCCATCTTGATGAGATCGGGCAGCGGGATGCCCGCGACCGTCGAGTAGCGGATGAGCGGCACCATGTCGTCGCCATGGCCGCCGAGCACGAAGGCGCTGACGTCTTCGACCGACACGCCCATATCCTCGGCGAGGAAGTGGCGGAAACGTGCGCTGTCCAGCACGCCGGCCATGCCGACGACGCGGTGATGCGGCAAGCCCGAGGCTTCGCGCATCACCCAGACCATGACGTCGAGCGGATTGGTGATGGTGATGACGAAGGCGTCGGGGCAATGCTTCTTGATGTTCTGGCCGACGGTGGCGACGACCTCGGCGTTCTTGCCGATGAGATCGTCGCGGCTCATGCCGGGCTTGCGCGGGAAACCGGCAGTGACGATGACGACATCGGCACCAGCGATCACGCTGTAATCATTGCCGCCCGCAAATTTGGCATCGTAGCCTTCGACCGGCCCCGCCTCGGCAATGTCGAGCGCCTTGCCCTGAGGGATGCCTTCCATGATGTCGAAGAGGACGACGTCGCCCAGCTCCTTGAGCCCGGCGAGCAATGCCAGCGTGCCGCCGATTTGCCCGGCGCCAACCAGCGCGATCTTGTTGCGTGCCATCCCGCGACCTCATGCCTGCTGCGGATCGGGCGGCGTCTTAGCCCGATTCTGCTACCGGAGCAAGCGCAGCAATACCTACATGACGGTGTTGTAATGTACTACCCCCGGCGTCCCGCGATGTATTCCTCGGTTTGCATCTCCATGAGGCGCGAGATGGTGCGCTCGAACTCGAAGGCGCCGTCGCCTTCGGGGTAGATCTGCTGCGGCGGAACCTCGGCGGAGCAGATGAGGTTGCCGCGGGCCTCATAGAGCGTGTCGATGAAGATGCGCAGCCGCGCCGCCTCATTGCGCCGGTCGCGCCCGAGCCGGGGAATGCCCTCCATGATGAAGGTGTGGAAATTGTGGCAGAGCGCCAGGTAGTCCGCGGCGCCATGCGGCTGCCCGCAAAGCTCGGCGAACGAGAACCAGGCGACGTTCTTCGCGGCGCGCGGCACGATGACGAAGCGCGCCTGCACCAGCAGCGTCTTGCTCGCGGCCGAGGCGTTGTCGGTGAGATCGGCGAAGGCGCGCTCCAGCGCGCGATAGGCGTTGTCGTCGGCGGGCGTGAAGTAGACCTGGCGGCCGACGAAACGCACCAGGCGATAGTCGCGGCCGTCATCGAGCTCGAGAATGTCGAGCTTCTCCTTGAGGAGATCGATGAAGGGCAGGAAGCGCTCGCGCTGCAGCCCGTCCTTGTAGAGCTCGTCGGGCGCGCGGTTCGAGGTGGCGACGACGACGACGCCGGCATCGAACAGCGCGGTGAAGAGCCGGCCCAGGATCATCGCATCGGCGATATCGCTGACCTGCAGCTCGTCGAAGCAGAGCAGCGTCGCCTCCTGGGCGATCGCCTGCGCCACCGGCAGGATGGGGTCGCCCTTCTCGGCGCGGCGCGCATGGATGCGCTCATGCACCTCGAGCATGAAGGCGTAGAAATGAACACGGCGCTTCTTCACCACCGGCGCGGTAGCGAAGAACATGTCCATGAGCATGCTCTTGCCGCGGCCGACGCCGCCGAAGAGGTAAAGCCCCATCGGCGGTGGCGCGCTCGCCGGCGCGAGACCGAGCCGCGCGCGCCAGCCATGCTCGCCATTGTTGGGCCGGTAATCGAGGAGCGCGCGCCAGAGGCTCTGCAGCTTGTCGACGGCGAGGCGCTGCGATGCCGCAGGCAGCAGATCGCCGGCCGCGAGGCGCGCACGGTAAAGCGCCAGCGGACCATCGGTGGCGCCAGAGGGCAGACCGGGCGAAGCGGCGGAAACGTGCGGCGGCGACATGGACAGGCGACCGCCTTATAGAAAATCCCAGGGCCGGGCGAAAGCACGCGGGCGGCGATGCGCTCAGACCTGGACTACGTGCCGCCGGTGACAGCCGCCAATCCGCGCGGTGCGGCTTTCGCGCTTGCTACGCAAGCGCTGGCGCCGCCGGAGACAAACGCGCTTCGCGCGTTTGCTCCGTGTGTCCCCATTCGCGGCGGAAGAGAGCTTCCATCTCGCAACGCACTTGCACGGCCTGTTCGCGCTCGTCGGCGGCGATATCGGCCCAGCGCACGCTCTCGCCGGCCTTGACGGCGCGCGTCAGCTTCACGCCATGCGCGAGGCCGATGGGCAGCGCCCCCAGCGCCAGCGAGCGCGGCGCCGGCATCAGCTTGCCATAGACGGTGTAGCCGCCTTCGCCGTCGAGCATCTCGCCGGCGGCGAGGTCGCGCTTGGCAGTGGCGACGGCATCGCCGCGGAAGCCGGTGGCGGATCCCGTCGGCTCGCCGCGCAGCACGGCGCTCGCCACGGAAATCCCGAGCTCGAGGCCGATGAGGTGATAGGGCTTGTACATGGCGGCGTAGCGGCCGCTGGGATCGGTGACGAGGCCGTATTCGGCAAAGCAGCGCCGGACATAATCCGACGGCGCTTCGAAGGTGACGTAGACGCCCCAGCGCAAATCGCGAAACACCGGGCGCCCGTCGCGCTCGAGCGAGGAGACAACCTCGACCTGCCCCTTATGCGCGAGGAGACCGCCTTCCGCGGCAGGCTTCAGGAGGCGCGGCAGATCGTCGACGCCACAGGGGGGAAAGGCAAGCCCCTCCTCCGCCGGCAGCAACCCCGTCGCATTCGCCACCGCCGCCATCTCGATCGCCGATTTCGTGCCGTCGAGAAAGGAGTTGAACATCTGTGGGTTCATCCCGCCGAGCCGAGCCGCCTCAGGCGAGAGGCCGTAATGGCCCCAGACGGTATCGGGCGTCGAGGCATGATAGGCGGGGAGATACTTCGTGCCTTTGCCCGCGGCCACCACCTCGAAGCCGGCGGCACGCGCCCAGTCGACGAGCTCGGCGATGAGCGCCGGCTGATCGCCATAGGCCATGGAATAGACGATGCCCGCCTCGGCCGCGCGCCGCGCCAGCAGCGGGCCCGCCAGGACATCGGCCTCGACATTGACCATGACGATGTGCTTGCCGTGCTCGCAGCAGAGCAGCGCATGGCGAATGCCGGAGGGTGGATGGCCGGTGGCGTCGATGACGGCGTCGATGCCCTCGGCGGCGATGAGCGCGGCCGCGTCGTCGGTGAGGAAGGTCCCGCCGGTCCGCAGCGCCTCGGCGAGGGAGCGCGCCGCGCGCCGCTCCCGCGGCCAGCCGACGCGATCGAGCGCCTCGGCGGCACGGCTCGGCGCGAGATCAGCGATGGCGGCAACATGGAGGCCGGGCGTGCGCGGCGCCTGTGACAGGAACATCGAGCCGAACTTGCCGGCGCCGATCAAAGCGATGCGAACGGGCCTTCCGGCTTCGGCGCGCTGGCGGAGCTTCAGCGCGAGATTCATGCGAGATCTCCCTTAGGCGACGGCCTGGCGGCGGCGGGCGTATTGGAGGAGGCTGTCGTCGGGCACCATCTCGATCGGCGTGAAATCGCGATTGGCGATCCAGGTCGGCCGCTTGAAGCGGCGAATGGCATTGTCGCAGCGGTTGAGCGAGAGATACACAATCCAGCGCGACCATGGCGTCAGGTTCGAGCCCGAGGCGTGGACGAGATTGCCGTGGAACAGCAGCACCGAGCCGGGCGGCCCCTTGGGCGCGACGATCCCGCCGGAATTGACGAGCCGCGTGATCGTCTCGTTGTCGATGGTCCACAGCGGATAGCTGGTCGTGGTCACGTCATGCCCGGCCTCGAGCCGGCCGGCGCGATGGCTTTTCGGGATGAACATCAGCGGGCCGTTGAACTCGTTGGCCTCGGCGAGAAAGAGGGCGATGTTCATCGCCCGCGGCGCCGGCATGTCGTCGTCCTCGTACCAGGTCGCATAGTCCTGGTGCCATTGCCAGACGGCGCCGTCGAAGGCGGCCTTGGCGTTGATCTTGAACTGGTGCATGTAGAGTTTGTCGGAACCGAGGAGCTGAATTCCCGGCTCGACGAGACGCGGATGGCGCGCCAGCGCGGCGAAGGCCTCGTTCCAGGTCTGGACGTAGAAGGCCGAGCGCGGCGCCTCGGAACCCTTCTCGCGCCACACTTCCTCGCGCTGCTGCGCGAAAAGCCCGGGAACCTCGGCGTTGAGCACGTCCATCTCCGCCGGCGTGAAAAGGCTCGGCAGGAAGAGATAGCCCTCTTCCTCGAATTCAGCGACCTGCGACGGGGTGAGTTTCATGGCGTCCTCCTCCGGGCGGCGCGCCCGCAGCTTCTCGCTTGCCCGCGAGCATGCGGCGGAATCCGCCGGAGGGTCAAGTTGGATTGCCCGGCGGCGGCGTCTAAGATGGCGGCAAGGCTCAGTCCCGCGACATAAGGGAGCGCGCGCCCATGGACGAAGACCGCTTCAACATGTCGATCCGCAAATACCTCAAGACCGTCGGCGTCACCTCGCAGCGCGAGATCGAGGCCGCGACGCGCCAGGCCGCGCCCAAGCCCGGCGCGAAGTTCAAGGCCAAGATGGTGCTCACGATGCCCGAGATCGGGCTGCGTCACGAGATCGACGGCGAGATCGAGACATGAGCGAGCGGCAGGAAGCGGCGACGGCGCTGCCGCGCGCCCAGCCCGAGAAGGTCGGGCTGTCGCGCGAGCGGCTGCAGCGGCTGGGCGACGTGCTGCGCGGCGAGGTCGACAGCGGTCGCGTGCCCGGCGCCGTGGTGCTGGTGGCGCGTCATGGAAAGCTCGCCGCGCTCGAGGCGCTGGGCGTGCGCGATCCCGCCAGTGGCGCGGCGATGCGCACGAGCGACATCTTTCGCATCTACTCGATGACGAAGCC